>JAKIZN010000023.1 GCA_022708005.1 Bacteroidota bacterium
CGCAGTGGGCGAACGCAGCGAAACTATGCCAGAGGCTGCAATGCCTCACGAAGTGGAAAGTTTATATGCCGCCGAAACAGAGGTAACAACTGACTTTAACGATAGTTATTATGACGACGCAAAAGAAAGGATAATCGACGATAGAGACCCATTTGAATATTATGAAGCTATATGGCAAGACGAATCAGACTTTGCTCCGAAGCGCGGGCAATCAGATGAATTTGATGATTACGAGCCATTTCAAATCAAAGATAATGTCTCGCTGATAGATGATTTATACCAACAACTTGCGATACTGGTCTATACGGAAGAAGATTTAGTGCTTGGCTCGCAAATCATTGGCAATATAGACGAAGACGGCTACCTGCGTAGAGAATTATCAGAAATTGTAGATGAAACAAATTCTTTTATAGCTAATCATAATTTTGAAATACAAAAAAAGCAATACGAGCAGCAAAACTCTAAACCCATAGATTATTATAAAGATAATCCCGCGAGAATGTATGCACTAACAGAAGATTCGGCTAAAATTTTGTCGATAGTCCACTCAAAGCATCCAGAGCTATCCAAAAATTTGCCGGGCATAGAGCTTTATAATAAATATAGTTCAGACGGGACTAACCATGAAAACGATGATATACTAAAGCCAGTGGATTTGCCCCAAGCTGAAAGGCTGCTCAGCATTATCAAAACGCTCGACCCACCGGGAATTGGCTCCAGAAGCGTGCAAGAATGCCTGCTGTCGCAAGCCGAAAGTTTTATAGAGCCAAACGAATCACAAATTTTGGCAACAAATATTCTTCGCGATGGCTACGAAGCTTTTGCTAAAAAGCATTTTCACATATTGACAAAGCAGTTCGAGGTAAGCGAAGCCGAGCTTAAAGACGCTCTCGAAATTATTAGGAAGCTCAATCCGAAGCCCGGCGGTGGCAATTTTCAAGCCGAAAATAATACCGTTATACCAGACTTTTTAATATCGCGGCAGGAGGATACTGGCGAGTTAATCATAACCGTAAATGACGCCAATATGCCGCAAATTAAGTTGAGTTCGGCTTACGAACGATTGAAAAAAGATATGAAATCGAAGCAGTTCAATAAAGAAACTCGCGATTGGGTCAGAAATAAATACGAAGATGCTAAATTTTTAATACAAGCAATTCGGCAGCGTAAAGCAACTATGCTAAAAGTAATGACGGCAATAGCGCAAGCGCAAATTGCATTCTTCGATGAAGGTCGCACAGCGATGAAGCCATTGATTTATAAAGATGTTTCGGAGACAACTGGACTTGATATATCCACAGTTTGCCGAATAGTTAATGGCAAATATGTGCAAACCCAATTCGGAACATTTGAGCTAAAATTTTTCTTTTCCGAATCGTTGCCCACAGACGATGGCGAGGACGTTTCAACAACTGTTATCAAAGAGGTTATCAAAGAAATTATTGACGGCGAGCCGAAGAGCAAGCCATTCAGCGACGATAAACTTAGCGATTTGCTAAAAGAAAAAGGATACAACGTAGCGCGCAGGACAGTGGCTAAATATCGCGAGCAGCTAAAAATTCCAGTCGCAAGGTTAAGAAAAGAATTATAGGCGAGGTGAAAAATTGACTGATATTGAAAGATTGGCAAAGTTAGATGACGTGGCTAGAAAATTCATCTTAAAACTTCCACCTGTCGCTCCAATTTTTTTCTATTCCAACGCCAGAAAATTATTTTTATCTATGTTATCTAAAGATTTAGATTTTCCAGAGCAGAAAGTGCCAGCGTCGCTGAACCAGAAAATTTGGGGAATAGATTTTCGCTCTCCGATTTTTAATGCGGCGGGAATGTTTAAAACTGGCGTAGGATATGAGATGTCGTATAGGCAAGGCGCAGGGGCGTTCCTTGCAGGGACGACTACTAATCTGCCCCGCAAAGGTAATAATCAAGGCTTGATTTGGCATCCTTTTGTTGCATATCATCAATCGAGATCTGCTTCAAATTGGATGGGGCTGCCAAATGATGGGCACGCTGCCACCGCTATAAAAATATCTAACATCGAGAAAAAGTCCGGCTGCCCGATAGGCGCTTCGATTGCCGCAGATACAGGTATTGACGAGAATGAATCGCTCAAAGGAGTGGTCGAAGGCTGCGAAATTTACAATAAAGCTGGCGCCGACTTCCTTGAGATAAACGAAAGCTGTCCGAATGTGGTTGGGCATACTGCCAGCCCTTCTAACTTTTTAGATGAATCGCTTGTTTCGCGGCTTGTTTATATTTCTGAAAAATTTCTTAAAAAGAGAAATCGGAATTTGCCGGTAATAGTAAAATTGTCAAACGATACAAGCGAAAATCTTATTCCAGCGCTTGTTGATATGCTGATTGAGTTGGAATACGATGGAATAAACTTTGGGAATACTTCCACTAATTATTCTTTGCACAGAAATTCTATCGGCAAGTTAGATTTGCAAAATTTTGATTACTTTACCAGCACGTTTGGCGGCGGGCTAAGCGGCGCAGTCTTAAAGCAATCATCTCTTAATTTGGCGACTTTGACGGTGGAATATATCGGCAAAAAAAATGCCCATAGAGAGTTCAATGTTATTAGAACTGGCGGAATAAGCAACTGCCAAGATGTAATAGCGTCCAAAGATAGAGGTATCAAGTTAAATCAATGGTTTACGGGCTATTTTGATGCGTTCGCGAAGTTTGGGCATACGCTATATTCGAATATGTATCAGCAACTGTAGTTTGGGTATGCTACAGTTTTGCAACTGGGGGAGTTGTTCGCCAAACTTTATACTTTTAATTATTAAATAATTTTCTTAATTTTAAGATGTTTATTTTGCAGCAGTAAATTATTTGATGCCAAGCTGTCGAAATCAGCCTTAAAATATAATTTGTAAGCAATGGAGTGATATGAAAATTGTATCTATTTTACATAAATACGCAGCACCTATACTATTAGCCTTGCTCGTATTATCTTGCTCTTCGGGCAAAGAAGCAACTAATAACAATAGAGTTGCAACCAATGCTATGTGGTTGCTGGATAGCATCCCTTTTGATACAAGCAATGCAGAGGAGCGAGTTAAAGATTTAGTTATAAACGGTGCGAAATACCAGATGATGGAATTGCATGCCGATGCCATTTTAGAGTTCCAAGAGGCTGTTCGCTATGATTCGAATGCGGCTATTTTCTCTGCAATTGGGGCGTCTTATATGGCAATGGAAAAATTAGAGTTGGCAATGGAGAACTTCGCTGCGGCAGCAAGGATTGATAGTAGTTTTTTGCCTGCTTGGGATGGAATGATGCGCTGCTATCTGCTACAGTATGAAGTTTCCGAAGCAATAAAAATTGCAGAATATGCTATGACGCTTGATAATAGCCCAAAGCGGCTGCGTTGGCTCGCTCTAATGTATGAATTTGAAGATACAGACAAAGCGATCAGTATTTATGAAGAAATACTTAGCAAGGAAACAGATACTGATTTGCTGGAGCGATTGGTATATCTTTATGACATAAACGGTAGAGAAGATGAGTATTACGCAGCCATAAAAAAACTTTATGCAGTGGATAAAGGCAATATCGAATATGTGATGAATATGTTTACGTATTATGCTTACCATCAAAATTATCCCGAACTCCTATCGCTGATGGATGAGGTAGATTCTAATTTATATTTTGACGATTTAATGTCGTTTTATATCAGCGCATCTGACTATTTACTTGAAAGCAGCGACGAAATTTCCGATGATTTCATCGATACATTTACTGATAGAGCTTACGGTAAATTTAGTGATGATACAAGGGTAAATATATATTTAGCGGGTATTTCGCTAAAACACGACAATTTCGATAGGGCTGAAAAACTATATGATAAGGCTATAGAAACAGACAGCGCATCGTTTGAAGTGGTGAAAAATGTTCATTTTGGTTACTTTGCATATAAATATTATGAAAAAGCTGCCGATATATTAGCTAAGTATTGGGATAGGTATTCGGATTCACTAGAGTTTCCACTATCAGCGGCTTATACTTATTACCAGATGGGCAATATCGATAAAGCAATTGAGTATGCAAACTTTGCTCTATCGAAGGATAGTGAAAATTATACCGCTCTTGTACAATTAGGAACATACTATAATGAAAAGGGCTTAAGAGAAGAAACAATAGAGATATTTGAGAAGGCGCTGAGTTTATATCCAAACAACGACTTATTACGCAACAACTATGCCTACTATTTGGCAGAATGGGGAGTTGAATTGGATAAAGCATTGCGTATGGCGGATGCAGTAGTATCATTTTCGCCGTTCAACGCAACCTATCTTGATACTTTTGGCTGGGTACTGTTTAAGTTAGGACGACTTGATGAAGCAAAAAAGCAATTACTTAAAGCTGTGGATATGGTAGATGACACGACAGAGTTGGCTGACGTATATGAGCATCTCGGCTTCGTTAGCGAAGCATTGAATGAGCACGAAGAAGCCCAAGGATATTGGGAGCGTGCTTTGGAACTTGAGCCGAATAGGGAGCATTTGATAGAAAAAATAAAGTAATAGACAAATTTAATAGATAAATAAAGGTATAGCGTATGTTTGTTATTATCGGTGTTGTACTAGTATTTGGAGCATTGTTAGGCGGTTTCATGGTCGCCGGGGGCAATCCACTTGCCCTAATTGTCCCAGCAGAGTATATTATAATTGTAGGTGTGGGCATTGGCTCATTCCTTATATCCAATCCATTGCCGGTGATAAAGAAAATTATAGCAAGAGCATTAGCTACGCTAAAGCCGCCCAAAGTGAGCAAACCCGCGTATTTAGACCTACTCAAAATGATGTATGAGCTGTTTCAATTTGCTAAACGAGAAGGGTTGATAGCACTCGAGCAGCACGTAGAAAATCCGGAATCCAGCTCAATTCTGTCGAAATATCCAACTTTCCTTGCTAATCACCACGCTGTCGATTTCCTTTGCGATACGCTGAAAGTCGTGTTATCGGGAGGCGTTCCAGCTCATGATTTGGAAGAGCTTATGGACTTAGACCTTGAAGCTCTTCATCAAGAGGAAGAAATTATTCCGTCTGCAGTTCAAACTCTTGCAGATGCGTTTCCGGGGCTTGGCATTGTTGCTGCGGTACTTGGTATTATCGTTACTATGGCTTCTATTAGCGAGGGCGCCGAAGCAGTTGGGCATCACGTAGCAGGAGCGCTTGTCGGCACGTTCTTGGGCGTTCTGCTCTCTTACGGTATAGTTGGACCGATTTCATCTCTTATGACAAAATATCTGACGCAGGAGGCAAAGTACTTGCAAGCTATCAAAGCCGCGTTGCTATCCTTTGCCAAAGGTGCACCAGCCACAGTTGCAATTGAGTATGGGCGACGAGCTATTGACCCCGAACTTCGACCTACATTTAAAGAAACTGAAGAAAACATTAAAAGGTAAATTTTGAGGTAAGCTAAATGTCTGACACACAAGAATCAGGACACAAAGAGCAGCCGATTATAATAAAGAAGGTAAAAAAAGGCGGGCATGGAGGGCATCATGGTGGCGCTTGGAAGGTTGCGTATGCTGACTTTGTTACTGCTATGATGGCATTTTTTATTGTGATGTGGGTGCTTGCTTCCAGCGAGGAAGTCAAGCAGGCTGTTACTGCTTACTTCCAAGACCCTGGCGCTTTTAACTTTATAACGGGCAAAAGAGCTGTTCCAATTGATTTGAATATGTCGCCAGATAACAAAAAAGGCGATGGAAAAGGCAAAAATGATGACGCATTTGTCATTCAATTTGACAAAAAAGAGATGGACACTATACAAGCGGAAGCTCTCTTCAAGGCGCTTAACGATAGCGCCGCTGCAGCAAAAAGAGTGGAAATGGCTGGCGGGGCTAAGAATTGAACTTATTGAATCGTCGGAATCGTTATTCTTCGAGGTCGGCAGCAGTATCTTGAAAAAAGAGGCAGTAGAGCTATTGAAAAAGCTTGCAATCGAAATAGGCAAACTGCCAAACAGCGTTGAAATAGAAGGGCATACAGACAGCCGCGCTTTCAAAAGCAAAGCAATTTACTCCAATTGGGAATTATCTGCCGACAGAGCCAACTCAGCAAGACGCTTATTAGAAACATCTGGACTTTGGAACGGACAAATAATAAAAGTTACCGGATTTGCCGACAGAAAACTCAGGAACCCAGAAAACCCATTTGATGTAGCTAACAGAAGGGTTAGCATATTAATTAAACAACTCTCGACAGACCAATTTATGTCAATTGCCGGAGAAGAAAAAAATGAGTAGTCAAATTTCAGTGTTAATTGTCGATGATGATAATGCAATACTTATGACATTGGAAACCCTTGTGAGCAAGACTTTTCCCGATTTAAAAGTCTACACCGCAAGCAATGGCAGAGAAGCTTGGGATATTGTCAATGCCGCCCATCCTTCGATAGTTTTGTCGGATTTAAGTATGCCAGACATGGACGGCATGCAACTGCTTATCAAAATAAGAGCAAACGAAAGTTTTAACGATGTGATTTTTATTTTGCTAACGGGCTATACCGAAGCAACTGATAAGATAAAGGCATTAGATAGAGGCGCCGACGAATTTATTGCAAAGCCAATAATATCGACTGAACTTGAAGCGAGGATGCGATCCGCTATAAGAATTGTGCGAATGCAACTAAAAATGAAGGAAGAAAATCAACTGCTAATGGCACTGGCTGACGAACTCGAAAAAGACGTACAAGATATGGCTCGCCTATCGGTCAAGTTTATGCAGGCAAGAATACCTACTTCGCAAGAAACACTGACTCGCATCGCTAACGCTTCAGTCTGGATGGCGCGACAGCTAGGCAAATTCTCTGATGAAGAAGTTCGCGATATTGAAATAGCCTCATTTCTATCGCAAGCGGGCAGAATGTCGCTGCCAGATCATTTGCTAAAAGAGCCAGTTATGATTGACGGCAAACCAACGGATCATCTAATGATGCAAGTGCCAAGCGCGGCTCGCGAAATTGTTTCTGGCATCAGGCGTTTCACAGAGGTGGGGAAAATACTATTTTCTATTTATGAAAATTTCGACGGAACTGGATTCCCGCGGCAATTGCAGTCTTGGCAAATACCTTTTTCTTCAAGAATTATTCGTGTAGCTGTCGATTATGAAGAAATAAAAGAACGGACAGGCAAGCGACCTGCCGACGTCATTGCAATACTACATAATTTCGCTAATCGGCTATACGACAAACGCGTTGTTGTGCTTATAGAGCATTATGTGCTTTCACATGATAAAGAGGCAAAAGTCGCAGACGAAGAGGCAATGCTGCTGTCGGACTTAAAAGACGGCATGGTGCTTACTCGCGATATTATAACCGAAAAGGGATTGAAATTGCTCCCAGCGGGTGCGATATTGAGGACGCCTATAATACTCAAAATCATTGCGCACAACTCGACCGATCCCATATTGGGAAATGTCTATGTGAAAAGAACATCAGCAGGTAACTAGAATGGGTTGGGATTTGAACGCCAAAACCGCTATTATTACTGGTGCTACCAAAGGTATAGGCAGAGCGATATTAAATGAGTTTATAGCATTGGGCGCCCACTGCATTGCAGTTGCAAGAAATGAAAATGATTTGGAATCGCTATTGAACGAACTGCCTGCGAATAAAATCGACATCTTTTCGGCTGACCTTGCTAAGCCAAATAGCCGTAAGCAGTTGGTTAATTTAATATCGGAAAAGTTTGGTAAAATAGATATTCTTGTAAATAATGCTGGAACAAATATCCGCAAAAAAACAGTAGATTATAGCCATAGCGAATTTGATTACTTGTTTGAGTTGAATTATAAAGCTACTTTTGAACTATCGAAATCGCTTTATCCATTGCTCAAACAATCGGGCAACGCATCGATTATCAATATTTCGTCAATATCGGCTATAAGAATAGTCCGCTCTGGCTCTATTTATGCTTCAGCAAAGGCTGCATTATCGCATTTGACAAGGTATCTCGCTGTGGAATGGGCGGCTGATGGCATAAGAGCCAACGCCATAGAGCCTTGGTACACCAATACTCCTTTGACGCAAGGAATATTTGACGACAAAGAAAAATATAGCAGGATTATAGAGCGAACTCCAGCCGCTAGAATTGGGCAGCCCGAAGAAATAGCATCGGTGGCTGCTTTTCTTGCGATGGATAAATCTTCATACTTAACTGGACAAACTATCACTATTGATGGAGGCGCTTCTTGCTTGCTTTTATAGCTATTTATGAAATTATATCATTTATATCGAGTCAGCCAACTTGGCTGGTGGTATCAGTAGTAACTTTAGCTATAACAGTAATTTACTCGTTGATTAAAAAATTTGTAAAACTGGCAATTTATCTGTCCGTATTAATTATTTTGCTTATTGTTATTGCCAAATTGTTAAATTTGTATTTATAATATTTGACGAAATAAATTGAGAATTATATGGCATATAAAATTGGGGTAGTTGGCACAGGATATGTTGGGCTCGTATCGGGAACTTGCTTCGCGGCGACGGGAAATACGGTGCTGTGCCATGATATTGACGAGAAGAAAATAAATAAACTTCGGCAAGGAGTTTGTCCGATATTTGAACCGGGATTAGATAGACTTATCGAGCAAAATATTAAAGAAGAAAGACTTTTTTTCACAACCGACCTATCTGAAATAGTTATTAATTCCGACATTATTTTCCTTTGTTTGCCAACTCCGCCTAACGAGGACGGTTCGGCAGACCTTCATCACGTATTAGGCGTAGCCGAGAAAATCGCTAAATATATGGCTGATAATAAGATAAACGATAAAAAAATTATCGTAAATAAAAGCACTGTTCCAGTTGGCACTTCAGAAAAAGTAAAAAATATAATAAGCAAATACATTCCTGAAAGTTTATTTGAAGTAGTGAGTAATCCAGAATTTCTGCGTGAAGGCTTAGCTGTTGAAGATGCTATGAAGCCCGACAGAGTCGTAGTCGGCACTCGCAGTAAATGGGTAGAAGAGATAATGACGAATCTATACAAGCCATTTGTGCGAACGGGCAACCCAATTATAATAATGGACGAAAAAAGCGCCGAAGTTACTAAATATGCTGCAAACGCCTTTTTAGCTACCAAAATATCGTTTATGAACGACTTATCGGCTTACTGCGAAAAAGTTGGCGCCGACATTGACAAAATTCGCTATGGAATGGGGTCTGACGGCAGAATTGGCAAAATGTTTCTATTTGCTGGCTTAGGCTATGGAGGCTCTTGTTTCCCAAAAGATGTCAAAGCGTTAGCATTTTCTGCTGACAAGTTAGGGCAACCGCTGAAAATCGTCAAAGCAACTCAGGAGATAAATCAAGACCAGATAAATAGATTCTTTGAAAAAATTAAGGCTCGATTTGGGGATTTGCAAGGGATTAAACTTGCTATTTGGGGGCTTGCTTTCAAGCCAAATACAGATGACACTCGCGAAGCACCCGCGTTTAAGATTATCGAAAAACTACTCGCCGAAGGGGCGTCTGTCTGCGTCCACGATCCCGAAGCGATTGAAAACACTAAAATTGCTTTCGGCAATAGAATTTCGTATTCCGAAAGAATGTATGAAACATTAGAAAACGCTGATGCATTAGTGATTATTACTGAATGGAATCAATTTAGAACACCAGATTTCAATATTATAAAGGCAAAACTGAAAAATAATATAATCTTTGACGGCAGAAATCTATATTCGCTCGAGCAAGTGCAAGACCTTGGATTTGAGTATTATAGTATAGGTCGCAAAGCTATTCACTAAAAGGAGCATCACATGGAGTATTTATCGCATACGCCGAACACTTTCTGCTGGGCTGAGCTAGCTACAGTAAGTGTAGAAGAGGCAAAAGAATTTTATAGAAAGCTATTTTCAATTTCTGCGTACACAAATACAGGAGGCAGTTATCATTTACTTGAAGTTGACGGTAAACCCGTTGGTGGTATGTATGAGCTGGCTCAACCGCAAGAAATAACGGGCATTCCACCGCACTGGATGCCTTATATTATTTGCGACGACCTTATCGCCACGCTCGAAAAAGTAAAAGCTAACAGTGGTACAGTTGTGGTGGATCCTTGGGCTGCAGGTGATATTGGTGCGACTGCAATAATTCAGGACGTTGAGGGGGCGCTGTTAGGGCTGTGGCAGGGTGGTTCGCTCAGAAGCAGCGCTTGGAAGCATAGACATGGCACTATATCTTGGTTTGAGCATGCAAGCAAGGGCAACAAAGAAACTGTGCCATTTTACGAGAAAGTATTTGGCTATAGTTCTCGCACCGAACCGATGGGCGACAGCGTTTATACCACATTTTACTTAGGAGATGAAGTGGTAGCGGGGCTATACATTATGCCAGAAATGATGAGAGATGTCCCGCCGCATTGGCTTATTTATTTCGCTGTAAATTCTGTAGATAAGGCATTAGAGGTAACCGTTGCCGCCAAAGGGGAAATTTTAATGCCCAAAACTCAGGTGCCCGGAATTGGTATGTTCGCAGTGATAAGGGATCCGCAGGGAGCAGTGCTCGGCTTAATAGAAGGCGAAAAAGTAGCTGCCGAGTGAGTATCCAACTTTGTTCAGGCTACCGCTTCACCCGCAGGAACTCTGGCTGATAGCACATCCGTAAGAAAAGATTAGCTTTTAAGATGTCCTACACCTTCGAGGTGTAGGAGATCTTGGGAGAACACAGGCGTTCGAGTCCGTTACCTTATGAGACAGCCCCCATCTGAAGAACAGCGGATAGACAAGGGGGGCGCTGCCCACTATTTTATTACTTTGCAGACTGTCCGCAATTTGTTTTTGTCAATAATATCGTTTAGCTGTTTCTCGATTTCGGTAAATGCCGTTCTGCTACCACAGTCGTAAAGTTCTGTTAATGGGTCATCGTCTATAATATAACTGTAAAGTTCGTCTATAGTCGGCGGGCTTGGCAGCTTCGAATATTCCTGATAAGTAAACTTGAGAAAAGCTACGTTTTCTCCAATTCCTCGATTATCAAGCAAATAGCCATCATTGAGAGGAGTAGGCAGCGAAAGTTCGCCGCCTACTTTTAGGTCATTTGGATGCGGATATGCTATAATCTCAGTTTTGTCTTTCGATAGCAATATCGGTACAAGATTGTTGTAATCGCCTTTTGTTTTATAAACTAACACGTGAGCTTCCATAGCATGCCGCGAGGCAATTTCAAGATTTTCCTTGCTGTTTGCCTGCTGAGTGTTACTACTTGACTTGCAAGCTGCTATTGCAATAAACAATATAAAAGCTATTATTTTCATTTACTTACCATCATTTTTTTGGTTAAAATACCCTGTGAAGAATGAATTTGAATAAAATATGTCCCGTTGGGAAGCCCCTGCAATGGCAATCTGACTGTCTTTTCGCCATTCGCCACGCTGACAGAGCTTACTTGCTGACCTTGTGCATTTAAGATATTAATGAAGTCTGCCTCTCCAGATAGTTGACTTAAATAGATAGTCGCAAAATCGCTCGCAGGATTTGGATAAATTTCTATCAAATCAGAAACTTCCGTATCATCGACTCCTGTGTGTAATACCCTCGCGATCGCTATATCAAGCAGGTATGTTCCTATGCCGCCTGCAAAGTAAGGGGCTACATAAAAGTAGACTGTACCCCCATTTTGAACAACAACGTTATTAGACATTATATCGTCATAAACATCTGACCAAGTAGAGCCGTTCGTGGAAATTGCAAATAGCGCATCGGCAGTGTAAGTATTTCCATTGCTGCTGCTGTATGAATCATGCAACCGCGCTGCTATTGTATACTTATAGCCCGATGGCAAGTTGATTTTATAATAATCCTTGTCCGTCCCTATATGAAAGTTTGAGCCAGCAGTATTTATCGTTGCTTTATTGCTTACAAACGAAACTGGTAATGCATAAGCTTGGCTCACTGTGTTATTATCTTCATATCGGTCTGGCGAGAAAGACGGAGCCTGCACGACAACATAGACTGGATTTGAATAATTGGAGCTACCTACGTAGTACCAAGTTGACGAGCCAGCCGACTTATATCCAACTTCCAACAGATATGTGCCGGGCTCAACAGTGATATCACCGGAGAAATTAAGCCCATAAGTATAGTGATAGTTAGGAGGCAGTCCCTCGTCTTCATTTTTAATTTGAATCACTTGCGCAATAGTTCTGTCTAAGTTTGAGAGGCTTACGCGGAATTGACCATAAAATGTGCTGCTGC
>JAKIZN010000296.1 GCA_022708005.1 Bacteroidota bacterium
TTGCGGCGACGTAGCGCTCTCGGAAGATGATTTAGAAGGAGCGCATCAATACTACACAGCGTCGCTCAGACTAAACCCGCAAAATGCGGCGGCGTGCTTCGGAGCTGGACTATGTTTTGAAAAAATAGGGCATGAAGACGCAGCAAATAAAATGTTTGAATGGGCAGAAAAGTTAGACCCAAGCTATAAGCGAGAAGCCTAATGAAGCGCCGTAACTTTATAGAAACATTATCTGTTGCATCATTTGCTTTGCTGGCTAATTCTTCTTATGCTAGCTCGCTCAATGTTATGAAAAGTAATTTGATTAAACCTGCCGCATTGAAAAAAGGCAGCCGTATTGGCGTTATCGCACCCGCTACAAATGTCTCCGACCCAGACGATATTCGTAAAATTAATGAAGTTGCCAACTACTTTGAATTTGAAATTGTTTTGGGAAAATCAATGCTAGAAGGCAAGGGCTTCAAAACAAAGGATAGGCATTTAAGGGCAGACGACTTAAATAGCTTTTTTAAAGATAAGTCTATAGATGGCATTATCTGCGTCCGCGGTGGATATGGCTCTGCCGATATTCTCGACTTGATTGACTACGCAGCAATTTCCGCAAATCCAAAAGTATTTGTGGGATATAGCGATATTACCGCAATTCATTTAGCTATACAAAGACTCGCCGGTATCGTAACGTTCCACGGTCCTATAATGCTATCGGCTTTTACCGACTATACTATTACTAATTTTACTAAAGTGCTGTTTAATAATCAAGTTATAGGCACTTTGAGTAATCCTAATCCGAAATATAGCATAAGAAATCCTTATCCTATTCGCACCATAGTGGCTGGCAAGGCAACTGGGAAGCTAACGGGAGGCAATTTGTCGCTTGTTTGCTCACTTATGGGGACAAAATTTGAGATAGAAACAGACGGAAAAATTTTATTTCTCGAAGATGTAGATGAAGAGCCATTTAGAATAGACAGGATGCTAAATCAGCTGAGGCTTGCAGGCAAATTCAATAATGTCAAAGGGATAGTCTTCGGCAATTGCAATGGATGCACTCAAAAATCTGCCCCTGTGGCATCAGATTTTGCTCTTGGCGACGTCCTCAACAAATATTTCTCAGAGCTAAAAGTGCCTTCATTTTATGGCTTAATGATAGGGCATACAGGCGACCAGCTTACTTTGCCCTACTCAGTCGAAGCAGAAATTGATTCCGCATCGGGCATCTTAAATATTTTAGAATCTGGGGTAAATTGATAGATATTTATTATAAATAAATGCATTATTCGACCCCGTCGGGGTCGTTGCTATCCGGTTCTCCAGATGCCCTACACCTTGAAGCTGTAGGGCATCTGAAAAAAACAAATCGAGCATATAATCCCCGTCCAACCGCTTGCATGAAATTTATTTCTTGCATAATACCAAATAAAGAATTATCTTTACAAGTAGGAAAAAGTTGAAAAGGCTAAAAATTGAAATCGGTAACAGTAACAATAGACGGCAATGATTATCAGCTAATCGGCGAAGACGAAGCGCTGATAAAGCGCGCGGCAGCGGAAGCTGATAGCCAAATAAGCAAAATAAAAAGCAAATATAAGGACGAACTGCCACCGACAACAATAATAGTGCTCGCACTGCTTAATTTAGCCGAGACCCTTGAGCGCGAGCGGGAGCGATTCAGGCTCGATAAGCAATTACTTGACGAGGAAATCGTCAAAATGGGCAAGCATTTGGACGATTTTCTGAAAGAAAGCAGGTTCTATGCGTAAATGTTCTATGAAAATTTGGTCGCATCATACAAAATATTGGACTTTAAAGAACTATAATTATCTTTAGGGAGCTAGGCTCTATTTGGCAATGGGAGGCCTTAACCACTTGTGGTAATCGAGCAATCGGTTCATTGGAACCCAGAACCAAAAAGGATGGCACCCACTGTGGTCAGGGAGGTTCTTTCCTCTCAATATTGGCGCCCCGCGGGCGCCCGTATGGTGCGGCTTTATTGATTAGGACGCATTGTTTTAGATGCAGTTAGAGTGAAAAAACTGCATGCCTAAATGATACTACTTAACAGCAACTAAATAGTAGAAAATTTCAAATGGAACGAGATATAAAGCTATGTTTGCCTATAACAAAATGCTTGCTCGTGGGCCTTTAGCCGTATTTAAAGTACACAAGCGGAAATTGTCAATTATCTTTTGCCGCATCATTTGTGCTAAAAATCGCTTTGAAATAGCTTGATAATTTCTAAAATGACGATAAAGTAAAATAAATCCAAATAATTCATTAGGAACTCTAACTTATTATCTATCCGTAAGGAAAAATTAGGCTTTAAGATGTCTTATACCTCGAAGGTGTAGGACATCTGGAAAACAGCTAATAGACAGCGGAAAAGTTTCTATTGAATTATTTGGGATAAAAAAAATATATATATTTAATATACTTATGTAAATTATAAATATTTTTGCTATATTTGCCGATAGTATATATTGATTTACTTATGAAATTATTGCGATATTAAAAAGAAACGGGTATGGCTGAAACAAAGATTAAAGTATTAATAGTAGATGATCAAGCGTTAGTACTTGATATTTTAGCAAAAGGGT
>JAKIZN010000297.1 GCA_022708005.1 Bacteroidota bacterium
GTGCTATGGATTACAACCCAAATACCGCCATTGAAAAATCTGTAACGTTCAATAAATATTCAATTTATTGGCTTGCCTCGTTTGCAGTGATAACGGCAATAGTGTGGAATGTGCCGTTTGGGCTGTTAGTGCTTTATCCTTTTACAATACTCGGCACATGGTTTCACGAGATGGCTCACGGGCTTACAGCGCTGATATTAGGCGGCAGCTTCCACTATTTGCAAATGAATGCCGACGGCTCCGGTGTGGCGTATTTTAGCGGCAATTTGTTTCTAGGCGGATTTGGCATGGCAATGGTTGCTTTGGCGGGTCCTATTGGTCCGAGCATAGCTGGCACTTTGTTCATTGTGGCGTCAGCAAATCGGAAAATGACGGGAGCTTTGCTGACTGTTTTAGGGCTATTTATGATTGCTTCGGCGATTATTTGGGTTCGCTCGCCTTTTGGAGTGATATTTGTAATTGCGTTTGGGCTGTTGCTAACTTTCATCGGAGCTAAGGCGAAATTAGGATTTAAGCAAGCGGTGCTTCAATTTCTAGGAGTGCAGGCGATGGTGAGCGTTTATCAAAGTATAGGCTATTTATTTTCAAGCGGAGCAGAAATAAATGGAAATGTGATGCAATCCGATACTGAAGTGGTCGCTCAATATTTATTTCTACCTTATTGGTTTTGGGCGATTTTAATTCTGGCAATTTCGCTATATTTGTTTTATTTAAGTATGAAATTTGTTTATTTAAAAAGCAAAGAGGAAGAATGAAAAGAGTAGCGTTAATTATGGCTGGCGGCGCAGGCGAAAGATTTTGGCCACTTAGCAGAAAAACTTTTCCGAAACAATTATTGAAACTGAACTCGCCCGATAAAACTTTGCTCGAAGAATCTATCGATAGAATATCGCCTATCATCAGCAAAGAAGATATATATATCATCACAAGCGAACTGCTTGCTCCAGTTATGCAAGAGATGCTCGGCAATTTCCCAAAAGAAAATATTATTCCAGAGCCAGCCAAACGAAATACTGCTCCATGCTTAGCTTTGGGCGCAGCAGTAGTTTTAGCTAAATACGAAAATAAGGGCATTAAGCCAGAGAATTTATCGATAGCCGTGCTTACAGCCGACCAAGCAATAAGCCCCGAAGATGGCTTTATAGCGACAGTCGACGCAGCTATGAGCTATGCAGAGAAAAATCACTCGCTTGTTACAATAGGCATCAATCCATCGCGAGCCGAAACAGGCTATGGCTATATAGAGTTGGGCGAGCTTGACTATTCTATCATATTCAAAGTAAAAAGTTTCAGAGAAAAGCCGAATTATGAAGCTGCAAAAGAATATATGGAATCGGGTAAATTCTTATGGAATAGCGGTATGTTCTTCTGGCGAGTTTCGACTTTTGCTAGCGAACTCGAAAGGCATCTGCCCGAAGTCGGCGGGAAAATCAAGCTAATGCAAGAGAAAATTAAGCACGCTTTAAGCGAGCCGCAGAGCAGCTTAGGCGAGCAAATTGGTGATATTTTTTCGGCTTGCCCGAGTGTTTCAATCGATTATGGATTAATGGAAAAATCTGATTGCGTTGCAGTTGCGAAAGCGACATTTGATTGGGACGACGTCGGCGCTTGGGACGCTTTGCGGCGGACAAGGCAGCAAGACAGTTATGGCAATATTTCCGAAGGCACAAATTCATTAATAGACACGCGAAATTCTATCATAATCAACGAGAGCAAAGGCAAAGCTATCGCTTCCGTTATCGGAATGGAGAACGTAGCGGTGATTGTAACGGAAGATGCTGTAATGGTTTGCCCGATAGATAAGGTGCAAGATGTGAAAAAAAGCGTCGAAGATATACGGGCAAAATTTGGCGACGATAAATGGCTGTGAGCAGCAGTAGCGATTATTGGCAATAGGTCGCTCGAGCAATTCTTGAGCGCCCCGAAAAGCCACAGCAATGTAAATAACAAAAAAATATTGCAATTAAATGAGAATATGCGTATATTTCGATTATCGAAACTGCTAAAATTATCTATTATTGATTATCTTATGGTGCTTATATGTATTCACGACTTTTTTCGGCTTCTGTGTATGGTATAAATGCTTTTTTAGTAGAAATAGAAACTCATTTGGATAGCCAAGTTCCAGCTTTTAATATAGTTGGTTTGCCCGATTCCGCAGTAAAGGAGTCGCGTGATAGAATCAGCGCAGCAATAAAAAATTCCGATTTTATTTTTCCAGCTAAGAAAATAACGGTTAATCTTGCTCCCGCCGACATAAGAAAAGAGGGCAGCGGGTTTGATTTGCCAATTGCTCTGGGGCTTATCGCGGCAATGGGCATAATCAATTATGAAGCACATCAAGATATAATTGCAATAGGCGAACTCTCGCTCGAAGGGACGCTGCGCCCCGTGCATGGTGTGCTTTCGGTGGTTATCGAGGCAAGGGATAAGGGCTATAAAAAAGTGCTGCTGCCAACGCTCAATGCTGAAGAAGGCGGATTAGTGCAAGGCATAGATATTATTCCAGTTGATACGCTGAGAGAAGCGATAGAATACCTTAATGGCGATATTGAAATCAAGCCTAAAATAATCGACGTCAAAGAGCTG
>JAKIZN010000298.1 GCA_022708005.1 Bacteroidota bacterium
TCGGCATGCTCTCCAATTTTGACATTGTCGCCGAGCAAGACAGTGCCTTTAAACTTTGCGGATAGCGAAATATCGCAGTGGTTGCCTTTAATAAGCGAACCCGATTGACTGCCTTTTTTAGAAACGGAGATGGAATCTGTCAAAGCGTCATGTTGCCCTATAATGTATTCGTCAAGGTTGCCGACGTCGCGCCAATATCCATCGGCAATATAGCCGAATAAAGGCATTTTTAGTTCGAGCATTTTGGGGAATAAATCTTTGCTAAAGTCGAAATCTTCGCGATAAGGTATCATATCAAGCACTTCAGGCTCAAGGATATAAATGCCCGTATTAATTGTATCAGAGAAAACTTGCCCCCAAGACGGCTTTTCGAGAAATCGAGTGATTTTGCCGTTATCGTCAGTCATAACAATGCCATATTGCAACGGAGTTGGCACGCGAGTTAGAAGTATAGTTGCTTTAGCCGCTTTTTTTACGTGGTAATCTAATGCTTTTTCTAAATCGAAATCGGTTAATACGTCGCCGCTTATGATTATAAACCTATCTTTAAGATGTTCATAAGCGTTTTTTACGCTGCCAGCAGTGCCGTAGTCTGCTTGAGCTTGGACGTAATCCATTTTAATCCCAAATTTAGAACCGTCTTCAAAGTAATCGGTTATTTTATCGGGCTGAAAGTAAAGTAACGAAACAATGTCTTTGATGCCATATTTTTTCAAAAGATTGACAATATGCTCCATCATAGGAATATTAACAATTGGAACCATTGGTTTAGGAATAGTCATAGTAAGCGGACGAAGTCTCGTACCGAATCCTCCAGCCATAATTACAGCTTTATTCATTTTTACCTCGCTTTGGTTAGTTTTTGCGTGAATATTTCAATTGAGCTAAGTTAGGTCTCACGACGAATGACAAGCGATTTTTATTTACTAAAAATGCGGAATAAAACAACATTAAGATTAATTAATAAAAAGCATTTAGCGATATTTGATATGAATTGTCTGCCAGCGGAAGTTTGGAGCAAGTTAATATTTCTGTGGCATCGATAAAAGTGTTTTTTTTATTGCTATCAAAGTGTTAATTTTGTTTTTTGGATTAAACTCCTAATTTATAAATGTATTTGGTATTGTGTGTGTGTGTAAAAATCTTGACACTGTGCAATAGATTTACAATAAAATATGGTAAAATTTATGGTATTTAACGAAATATGTATAAATATCGACATTAAAAATTGGATAAAAAGCAATTAAATAATTAAATTTGTATCCCTAGGGGCAATAAGTTTGAGAATTTATTGCGCCCGTAGCTCAATTGGATAGAGTGTTGGATTCCGGTTCCAAAGGCTAAGGGTTCGAGTCCCTTCGGGCGTGCGAGAAGAAAATTAGTAACATTAATAAATTAAAGGAATTATGAAAGAGAAATTGCCAAACGATAAGGAACAGCTTGAAAAAGATGAGTTAGAGGCAACTGCCATTGAACCTAAAAAGGCAGCGAATATTTTTAGCAAGCACGGCAAACTTATTGCCATAGTAGCAGCGGTTGTGGTTGTTGCTGTTGGCATATTCTATTATTTTAGCTATACTTCTAAGAAAAACGAGGAAGAATCTGCGTCAGCGCTATCGAGAATTAGAATGTATTTCGACCAAGAAATGTATTCGCAGGCTTTGGCAGGTGGGGATTCTGTCGCACTTGTTCGTGGCGAGAAAGTATTGGGATTAAAAGAGATAGCTGATGAATATGGTTCAACTGCTTCGGGCAAATTTGCATCGCTTTTGGCTGGAGAATGCTACTTGCAATTAGGCAAAGTAGCAGATGCTAAAAAATACTTTGAAAAAGCATCAACAGCAAAATCGGAAATAATAGAAAAAGGCGGCTATGCAGGGCTGGCTGTGTGTTCCGAAAAGGAAAATAACTATCAAGAAGCTGCTAAAAACTACGAAAAAGCTTATTCGGCAGCAATGGATGCGTCTGCAAAAGGTAGATATATGCTATATGCAGCGCTATGCTACTCGAAAATAGGCGATAAAGACAAAGCAATTGCTTTGCTAACTGATTTAGTTAAGGATAAAGATTTTAGCGAATTTGCAAACCCTGCTAAAGCTGAATTAGCTAGACTTGGCACGATAATTGAATAACTTGTATTTGCAATTGTTTCGCGATTGCAAAATTGATATATACATTAATATAATAGCGCACAGTATGAATATAGATTGTGTAAAAAAAATAGATTTTATAACTAAATTTTCATTTTTTGGAGGTAACATGCAACGATTTTTTCGTTTGAGTTTCTTGGCAGCGTTACTTTGCGTATTCTTTGCTAATGTAGGGTATGCTCAGTTACCGCAATCTTACGTTTCTGGCAGTATCACTCCAGACCAAGTAAGAGTGTTCCAAAGTGACTCAGTTTACATCATTAACCAAGATTTAGTGGTTGGCGGTACTCTAATTATCGAGCCCGGAACAACTGTCTATTTCTATAATGGTGGCAGATTGATCGACTCCGTTGGCGGTAGAATTATCGCAGACGGCTATGCTCGCATCACTTATGATCAAAATGCAGTTCCAGACCCAGTCGCAGCTTTCCCAGCTA
>JAKIZN010000299.1 GCA_022708005.1 Bacteroidota bacterium
TCCATAAATTGTTCCTTCGATATATCTGATATTTTAGATCCATTAGTTTTTTTCCAATCATCTTTATAGAGAACTAATATCAATTCAACTGGAGCTATAACATAAGGAGCGCTTGCAGACAGCCAAGATCCCCACGCTGTCCTTCTCGAAATATTCCCTTCGTTCCAAACTATCGTAGAGTGATATTTCCAGCCAACTTTCTGAACGATATGCGTCAAATCAGCACCAACACTTTTTTGCCCGCCCTTGTTTTTATCAAGCGGAATATTCAGAATAAATCTCGCTTGCGTCTTGCTCCATCTAAAACAATTCGACATCCACCTTTCAGAAAATTCCAAGTATTTTTCGTAAGATAATTCATCATCATTAGAATTATACTCGATACCAACATTATAAGGCGGAGAAGTTACAATCAAATCTGCAAACTCTTTTTCAAACGTATCGGCGTTCAGAGCATCGCCTTGAAATAAGACAATTCTTTTACTACTATAAATTTCAAGTCTATTTAAATTACTTGGTTCACAAATAGTTAAACCATTATTATCAATATATTTTCTCATTGCGCGTATTTTACCTTAAATAATGTTTGTATCCTGAACGTATCATAACAAATGAACTTTTATTTCGTAATATTATTGTATTGCAGTCGCATCGTCTCGCTTGACCATTTACCTCAAATAATGCATCATTTTATACGCTAATCTTGCGGCAGTCATATCTGGATGCGATAATCCTTCTATCGGCGCAAGCTCTACCAAATCAAAGCCAACTATTTTTTTACCCTGCTTTTGCATTTCATAAAAAACATCTAATATTTCTGCATAAAACATTCCGTTTGGCTCGGGAGTGCCAGTTGCAGGTATTAGCGAAGGGTCGAAGCAGTCTATATCAAATGTTACATAGACTTCATCGCCCAATGTGTCAGCAACCGCTTTTTGCCAATTATTTCCCCATTTGTTTCTGCGTATTTGCGTAGCATAAAACGTTTTAATATTTTTTTCTTTAATCAGCCGAGCCTCTTCCACACATTGAGCCCTTATTCCAACTTGCGTAATCTTATCATATCCAAAAAATTCAACCACACGCGACATAAACGAAGCATGCGAATACAGCGAGCCTTCATAGCTTTCGCGCAAATCCGAATGGGCGTCGAAGTGCAGCAAGCTCATGTTTGGATATTTTTTAAAGTGAGACTTTATCGGAGCAGTCGAAATCGTATGCTCGCCGCCAAGTGTTACAACAATTTTACCGTCTGCGAGCAATTTATCAACAGCATTTTCGATTAGCTCAAGCGCTTCGCCGTCCACTTTCTCGCCGAAATTAATAGGCGGAAGTGTGGCTATGCCTCTATCAAAGCAAAGTTCTGAATCAAACTCATCATCATAAAACTCCACATAATGCGAAGCATCAATGATTGCTTGGGGACCTGCCGCCGCTCCCGCGCCATAGCTTGTTGTATGCTCGTAAGGTGCAGGAAGTATTACTATTTGGGAATTATTATACGATGAGTATTCCTCATCTATTGCTAAAAAGTTTTGTTCGACTGATAGTGTTTTCATATTTTTTGCCAATTTTCAACAAAATTATAAAACTATTTAACGAAAAAGGCGTATTATTAATGCAATTTATATTATATTTGAAAGATATGCGTTTTTACATCTTTTGACAAATTTAGGAACAGAAAAATGAAAAAAATACTTTTGCTACTTATGCTGATGTTAGGATTTATTAACGCTTTCGCCCAAGACGACGACCTCGATAGCTATTCGTTTGAAACCGAACCTTTGAAATCGGAAAGCACACCTTACTTTGCAATCGGCGCGGGCTATAACTATTCTTTCTTGATGATGAATTATGATGAAGTAAACAAATACGTAGTCGATAAGCTCGGGCTGAAAAAATTTGATGGAGCGATAGCTTTGAGCGGAGTGCACGGATTTACCGGCTTAGTAGTAATTCCAAACACGCGGTTAGGATTTTTTGGTATGAGCGGCAGCAAACTATCTGAGGCAGATGTTAAATCAAGCAGCGGAACAAAGGAAGGCACACGCTCATCGGAGCTAACCGTTTCAATGAACGGATTTTCTCTTGATTACGGTTATGTGCCTTTTAAAGGGTTCGCTATACTTCCGGGATTTAACTTCGGCTGGGGGCAATACAAGCTCGAGAGCGTCGAATCGCCATTGGTAATGGATTGGAGTGATTTCGATAAAATCGATTTGTCTGGCACGAAAATGAACAGGCTTGAAAACTCTTTTATGTTCGTCCAGCCGCAGCTTAATTTAGAATATGCGGTGACAAACTTTGCAATGCTTCGAGCAAATGTCGCATACAACCTCAGCTTTGCCAATCCGCTATCGGACAAAGATTGGCTTTTAAACAAAAACACTGAGGTAAAAAATGTTCCGAGCAAGATGAACTCCAATGGAGTTTCCTTTCAAATTGGAATTTATTTAGGATTATTCAATTATTAGTTTGCATTTTACAAAAAAAGTGTTATTTTTGTAATCTCTTTTTTGAGTTATCTCAAAAATTAAAAAGAGGGGGCCTGTAGCTCAATTGGTTAGAGCGCCGGA
>JAKIZN010000300.1 GCA_022708005.1 Bacteroidota bacterium
GAAATGGCAAATAATACGGCAGAGTGGCATCAACTTTATGATAGAGCGATGCGAAATAATGCCCAAACTCATGGGCAGTCAAAAAAGTTAAGATTAAGACAGCGTATTCTATGCCATAATGCCAATTTAGCACGTCTGTAAAATCTTTGAAAGCCCATTGCGAGCCAGCGACCATACAAGTTATAAAGGTAAGCACAAAAAGCCCGATGTGGATAATTACCGGGCTTTTTCTTGGCTTTATATTAGCGTAATTTGGCATCTTTTTATTTAGCTACAACGATTTTATTTGTTAGCGAACCGCTATTTGTAGATATTTTAATAAAATATACACCTGCGGAAATTTCACTTAAATCAAGCTGCGTGGAGTGTTCGCCTGCGGCGAAATAGCCCAAATTATTCTTTTTTATAGTTGATCCGCTTGAGGCAATCAACTCTAATTCAACAGGCGTATCACTTGTTAAACTAAAATTAACTTGCGTTAATATGTTCGCAGGATTGGGTGCAAACTTTACCATAGCGACGCTGCACTTATGGTCGGCAACTGATGTTTCCCGGAATAATTCATTAAAATTGAATCTTACTGGCTCTTGGTTCCAGCCTAAATTCCACTCGTCTGTAAATCCAATCTGAAAATCGTTGCTTGCTGGCATATATTGAATGACTTGCAAATTATTATCTAAACCAGCACCTTGCATCAAATAATACCAACTCTTTTCTATTGTGATAGAAGAATCCAAGAGCAATATATATTGCATATAATCATATCTGGGACATACTTCGGCGTCGCCCAAAACTCTGAAATGATTTGTAGCTACAAGGTTTGTGCCGGGAAGATTAGAGTTTTGCCCGATTGTGCGAGTTTCTTTTTTTTTGCCAGAGCATTCTATGATAAATGCGCTGTCGAGATTTTTTCGCGCTCCGACGACGTCGATTATAAAGGGCGCTCCTTGCACTTCGCCATTGATAGCGT
The DNA here is from genome assembly GCA_022708005.1 of Bacteroidota bacterium. Classification (GTDB taxonomy): domain Bacteria; phylum Bacteroidota; class Ignavibacteria; order Kapaibacteriales; family UBA2268; genus JAKIZN01. The sequence continues at coordinate 971 of JAKIZN010000300.1, forward strand.
CCCAAACGTCTTTTGTATTATAGGTTTTATCGCCGTTCAAATCTTTGCGTTCCAATGCTTTTCTTATGGTAAAAACTATTGGCTCAAACATATCTGCTTCGTAAAAATCTATGTTGCCAGCATGCAAAAATGCACCAACGCCTCTATCGTTCGCACCAGATAAAGCTCCAAGCATTCCAGCAAAACCAAACGAAACCCAGCGCTGCTCGTCATCTTCCGATGGGTTATGTGCAGTGATTAAATGGTTATTATATAAATGCCGATTATCTTCCCAATCGAGATGCCTTGTTATGATAAGTTCGCCCAATAGCTCTGGGTCTTTCATTGTGGATTCGCCCCAACTTATTAACGACGAACAAGCAATTTTTGAGAAAAGCTCTGGCAGCATATTGGCGAAAATAATGTCTTCCGCTGAAAACGGTCTGCCCCAGATGTGATTAAATTGGTCGGCAATTTCTGAATCTTGGATGCCCTCAATAATCGCTTGAATTTCTTCGCTTGTTCGCTCATCAATCGAAAGGAGCGGCAGAGTCGAAGCCAGCAGCATCGGATAGGTGTCAAGCACTCCTTCTTTAATTAATTTTTCTCTGAAGTAATTGTAATAAACGTCATAAATTTCATTAGCAAGCAATTTGCCGTAAGTATAGCCGCGCTCAGAGTGGGTCCCGTTTAGGCGAATCACCTTAATGCCATTGATAGATGTCGTGTCGCCAGTAACTTCTCTTGCCGATAAATTGCTAACTGCGAAAATCGCAACAATTAGTAAAATGATTTTTTTCATAACATTACTCCTGCCTATTTATTTGTTTTTTCTGGACGCATCATAGGAAATAGCAATACATCTCTGATGGAAACTTCGCCCGTAAGCAGCATAACCAGCCTATCTATGCCAATGCCAAGCCCCGCGGTTGGCGGCATACCAACTTCGAGAGCGTATAGGAAATCGTCATCGACTATCATAGCTTCTTCGTCTCCGCCTGCGCGGCTTAATGCTTGCTCTTCGAGCCTTTTGCGCTGATCGCGCGGGTCGTTTAACTCGCTGAAGGCGTTGGCTATTTCATTCCCATTTATAAATAATTCAAATCTTTCGACTAATCCATTTTCGGAACGGTGCTTTTTCGCAAGTGGCGACATTTCGATTGGATAATCAATTACAAAAGTGGGCTGTTGCAAATGCTCTTCTACTTTAGCGCCAAATATTTCATCTAATATTTTCATAGAACTAGCGTTTGGCGGAAGCTCTATACCTAACTTTTCGGCAATGGCGGATAGCTCTTCTGTCGTCTTACCCTTTAAGTCGTAGCCTGTATATTCCTTGAATAAATCGAACATTTTGGCACGTCTGAAAGGTGGCTTAAGGCTAATTTCCTTGCCGTCGAACTTCAAATCGTAAGAGTTATTTATTGCGAATGCCGTTTTAGAAATCAGCTCTTCGGTCATGTCCATCATCCAATTATAATCCTTGTATGCGACGTAAATTTCGAGCATAGTGAACTCTGGATTATGCGTTTTGTCCATTCCCTCATTGCGGAAGTTTCTGCCTATTTCAAATACGCCTTCAAATCCGCCAACAACCAATCTTTTTAGATAAAGTT
>JAKIZN010000024.1 GCA_022708005.1 Bacteroidota bacterium
CGAAAAGGCATATACCATAATGTATCGGATTGGAAGTTATTTGAAGATAATTTCGATAGATTTATTTATTTTTCGCGGTCGGTTGTAGAAACTTGCTTGCTGTTGGGCTGGTTCCCAGATGTCATACATTGCAACGATTGGCAAACGGCGATTATTCCTGCGTATTTAAGAGTGATGTACCCGCATAAATTTAGGCGAACAAGGACAGTTTTAACTATACATAATTTGCACGGGCAGCCGAATGTGCCACTAAGCGAGTTTGCCAAAACTGGGTTACCTAAAGAAGCGCTACCAGCGTTCCGCCATAAAAATGCTATCAATTTGATTAAAGGCGGAATGGCTTATGCGAATTATATTACGACTGTAAGCCCAACCTACGCGAATTTACTGCTAACAGATAAAGAATATACTAATGGCTTAAACTCAGTTTTCAAAGAAAATAGCGATAAATTCCAAGGTATTTTAAATGGGATAGAGCCGTACACGTGGAATCCTGCTTGCGATGAATTTTTAACTCATAAATATAGCAACGAGGGCGAATTAGCTGACTTTAAATATAACAACAAAGTTGAGCTATGCGGCAAAGCTGATTTTGAATTCACTCCCCAAAAGCCTCTGATTGGCATGATAGGCAAAATTGAATCTTCCAAAGGGTTCGACTTGGTAGTTTCTGCTTTGCCAGAACTGCTTAGCAAAGATATTCAAATGGTAATTCTCGGAAAAGGCGAAGGCGATTTGCATAAGCAAATCGAAAAAATAGCTAAGCAGCAGCCAGACAAACTAAAACTTTTCTCTGATTTTGACGAATCGATGGCTCATCTTATCGAAGCAGGTGCGGATATTTTCTTGCTCCCATCGGCTAATGAGCCATGCGGGCTAAATCTACTTTATTCGCTTGCTTATGGCACTCTGCCGGTAGTTTTCAATAGCGGCGGCTACAAAGAAACCGCTGTCCAATTCGATAAAAAGACTATGTCGGGCAATTCTATATTGTTCGATGAATATTCCAAACAAGGACTTGCGAAGGCTGTCGATTCTGCTATCGAGCTATTTTCAGACAAAGCAACGTGGAACCAGCTAATTCAAAATGCTTTCGATGGAGATTATACTTGGAAAGAGTCTGCCGATAAGTACGACGAGATTTATCGGAATATTATGAAAGAACAAAACGCGTAAACACCATTGAAGTTATTATGAAAAACATAAATTTGAAAGCTAACTTTGCACTGCTGCCGATAATTGCTTTATTTTTACTGATGTCTTGCAATGAAGAGCCAACTCCGCTTGGCTATTCGTTAGTTAAAGACACAGTTGATTTATATGCAGTAAATAGCGATGAAGTGCCAATGATATATAAAGACGAAACGTCATATTTCCCAATGAATTTTATCAATTCTGGGCTGTCGCTTATCGGAATTGCCAACGATATAAAAGCTGGGGTAGCAATAAGATTCGGACCAATTCCCGATACTTTGGGCTATTTGAGCGAAAGTGATATATTAAGTTGCGAGCTTGTCCTGCACCCGCAAAGGTATGCTTTGGGCGATACAAGCAATACAAATTTCCTTTCGTTTGGAGTGCATGAAAATAATAAACGCTGGGTTGTCGAAACCACTCCAGATGAGTTTTTTAGCGGTAGCTTTTATAAAAGTGAGCCTTTTGTTTCGTTCGCTGAAAGCATTAATAGAAAAGATACTATAGATGAAATAAAATTGCCCTTCAGCAAATCTATTGCAATTGATTGGTTTAAAAAGCAAGCGAGCAAGTCCGATACAATTTGGGGCATTTCGCTTGTTCCGAAGTTAGATTCAAGAATTATCAATCAGTTTTATGGCTCTGGCTCAAGTGTCGAATTGGCTCCCTATATCAAAGTTATATTCAATAATAGCAAAAATGGGAAAACGGACACTTTGACGCTTGAATCTGCCTTAGAAAAGAATTTTTCTAAAAGCAATGTTCCAATAGAAAGTGATAGGCTAACTATATATGGCGGATTAGCTTACCGCTCTAAGTTATATTTTGATTTAACTTCTATTCCGAAGTTTGCAGGCATTCACAAAGCAGAGTTGATTTTAACATTAGACGAGAGCAAAAGTTTCTCGGCTAACTCAAAACTTGATACAGTGGTGAGGTTTGAATATTACAAAAATTCAGAAGATGAGCAGTTAGGCAAATCGCCGACCTTTTATTATTTCGGCTCAAGAGAATCGGGCAGCAATAAATACAAAGTTTCGTCTATAACGTCAGTCGTTAGCTATTGGAATCGCTATGATGGCAAAGGCTCTCTGATTATGACTTTCGATAATAGCACAAGCCAATATAGGCTAAACAAGCTTTCGTTTTACTCGTCGCAAGAGCCAGATAAGTCCAAGCGTCCCAAGTTAGTTGTTATTTATTCAGTTCTGAAGTTAAAGGACAGTTAGCCAATGAAAAAAATACTTGCTTTTGCAATAGTAGCCTTGTTTCCTTTGCTTGCGTATTCGCAGGGTGGCTCTAATTATTCAGTGTTTGGCATTGGCGATATTTTCTCTGGAGCAAATGCGTCTTACCAAGCTATGGGTGGGACGTTCATTGCGGTGCCAAGCGAAACAGCGATTAATATAAAAAATCCAGCGCTATGGAGCACTGCGACTTCCACGAGACTTATGACGGGCTATAATTTCAATCAGCACCTTAACGTTTCAGGCAATCAAACGCTTTATCAGAACAACGGCAAAATAAGCGGGCTTTATACATTATTTAATATTGATAAAGAGTTAGGAATATCGGCGAGTTTTGGGCTGCATTCTTATTCAAGCATCAATTATATGATTGCCAATAAATTCACAATTTCAAAAGACGATATTTCGCAAGAAGGGAAAAATACATTTCAAGGCAATGGCGGTCTTTCAAGTGCTTATTTTGGAGCATCTACAAAATTATACGGCGGGCTAACGCTCGGAGCGTCTGCATTTGTGCTTTTCGGACCGATAAACACGGATGCCAAAACAGAGTTCAACGATTTCTATACTTATAATTACGAAACTAAGCAAACCGACTACGCAACGGGGTGGGGCAGCCGATTAGGATTGTATTATAATTACGATGCTTTTAGTCTCGGTGCGTTTTATGAATATCTTGGCGATGTAGATTTTGATAGAGAGACGAGCTATATTTCGTCTGTAATTTCTGATACGACTGCAAAGTCATCTTTTACCCAGAATATGCCGAGCTCTTATGGCGTTGGTCTATCATATAAAACGGGCAAATTCTTGTTAGCAAGCGATTTTTCTATGATAAATATGTCAAAAATATCATATAATCAAGGCTTGAATACAGCATTTCAAGATGCTTTTAGGTTTTCGGTAGGAGCAATTCGGTATGGCAATACAAGCCGCATAGCTGGCTATCTCGATAGAGTGAGCTATAAAGCTGGATTGGCATATCAAAGACTTTACTATAAAATAAATGGTAGCAATATCAATGAGTTATCTTTCTCGGTAGGAGCGGAAATGCCAATTGGCTTAGGCGGTGTTATCGATGCCGCCTTTGTTTTTGGGACTCGCGGGATAGAGACCGATAATTTGATAAAAGAGTATTTTGGAAGAATGTATATCGAAATAAGCATCGGCGAAATTTGGTTCAAACCATTCAAAAGAAGGTATTAATAGGAGCAAAAAATGACAAAAAATGAGTCTAAAATAAGGTCAACCACTGTAATTGGGGTTATTCGCGACGGCAAAGCGGCGATGGGCTCCGATGGGCAAGTTACTTTTGGCAATACGATAATGAAACACAATGCCCGAAAGGTAAGGAAAATTTATAATAATTCGATTATGTGCGGCTTTGCTGGTGCGACGGCTGACGCCTTTACGCTTCTTCAAAGATTTGAGGAAAAAATAGAGTCCCATAGGGGAAATCTATATCGCGCATCTATCGACTTGGCGAAAGATTGGCGAACAGACCGCTATCTCCGCAGATTAGAAGCTATGCTGGCAGTAATGACCAATAAAGAAGCACTGCTTATAAGCGGCACGGGCGACGTTATCGAACCCGAAAATAATATAATTGCAATTGGCTCGGGCGGACCTTATGCATTATCCGCAGCACAAGCGCTATTGAAGCACTCATCGCTCAGCGCTAAAGAAATTGTCGAAGAATCGCTTGCAATAGCTGGAAATATCTGTATTTATACTAATTTATCGATAAATATCGAAGAATTATAATCAATTGATTTGTTGAACTAAAATTAAAAATAATATTATGCAGCAAGAGTTAGAAGCAAAAACAGCTCAAGAAAATAACTTAGCTTGGAAAATGACAGATGACTATTTGACCCCGCGGCAAATAGTTGCTGAATTAGATAAATTTGTTATTGGGCAGGACGCGGCAAAAAAGGCAGTTGCTATCGCTTTAAGAAATCGCTGGCGACGCCAAAAAGTCGAAGGAAAAATTAGAGATGAAATAAATCCTAATAATATAATTATGATTGGTCCAACTGGAGTTGGAAAAACAGAGATTGCTCGACGCTTAGCAAGACTATCGGGAGCGCCGTTTGTTAAAGTGGAAGCGACGAAGTTTACTGAAATAGGCTATGTCGGTCGCGATGTAGAGTCTATGATACGCGATTTAGTAGAACGCTCCGTTGCTATGGTACGCGAAGAAAAAACTGCGGAAAAGCAAGCCGAAGCACAAATTTTAGCAGAAAATAGAATCTTGGATATATTGATACCGCCAATTACTCGCGGACCTTCATTCGATACGGCTACCGATAATGAAATTGAGGAAAATCATAAAACCCGCGAACGATTTAGAGAAATGCTCCGAAAAGGCACATTAGATGATAGAAATGTAGAGATAGACATAGTTGTCGACCAAGTGCCTTCTATGCAAATTTTGGGACCGATTGGCATGGATGAAATGGGTATAAATTTGCAAGATTTGTTCGGCAGCATCATGCCCAAGAAAAATAAAAAGCGGCTATTAAAAATTGCCGATGCAAAGAAATTTTTGCAAAAAGAAGAAGCCGAGAAGCTCATCGATATGGAGGCAGTAGTGCGAGAAGCACTGCAAAAGGCTGAAAATAATGGGATTATTTTCATTGATGAAATTGATAAAATTGCATCAAAGGGCGGCGGGCATGGACCTGAAGTTAGCCGCGAAGGCGTTCAGCGGGATTTGCTGCCGATAGTAGAAGGCTGTTCAGTTAATACTCGTTATGGGCAGGTGCATACGCAGCATATTTTATTTATCGCATCGGGAGCGTTCCACGTCGCTAAGCCGTCTGACCTTGTGCCAGAATTGCAAGGACGATTTCCAATTAGAGTTGAGCTAAAAAGCCTGACCGAAGAAGATTTCATTAAGATTTTGACTATTCCCGAAAATGCTCTGATTAAGCAATACACGGCTCTTGCTGCTGCCGAAAACCTCGAGCTTAGCTTTGAGAGTTCGGCAATTAATGAAATTGCCACCATTGCGGCTAAAGTAAATGACCAAGTTACTAATATCGGTGCGAGACGGTTGCATACCATAATGACCACTTTGCTCGAGGATATACTATTTAATGCACCGGACAACATTGACGACAAGAAAATTGTTATCGACGAGACCAAAGTTAAATCGAGCTTGAGCGAAATTGCAGATAACGGTGATTTAAGCAAATATATATTGTAATACGGCGAAGGAAAATGGAAAGACGTCAATTAGCTAAAAGCATTTACGATGCCGCATATATAACGGGTGAATTTTTATTGCGCTCGGGCAAAATTAGCAATGAGTATTTTGATAAATATCGGTTTGAGGCTCGCCCTGAGTTGCTGTCGGCAATTGCAGATGCAATGAGCGAGCTAATCCCCGAAGGCATAGATTATCTCGCGGCTTTGGAAATGGGAGGAATACCCATCGCCACTGCTATTTCGCTTAAAACGGGTATCCCGGTAGTATTTGTCCGCAAGGAAGCAAAGCCTTATGGAACTTGCAAATTTGCAGAAGGTAGCGAAGTGGCAGGCAAAAAGCTATTGATAATTGAAGATGTAGTTACAAGCGGCGGGCAAATTGTCATATCGACAAAGCAACTTCGCGAAATTGGAGCAGTAGTTGAAACCGCTCTATGCGTGATAGATCGCCAATCAGGCGGGGTGCAAAATCTTGCCGATAGCGGTATAAAGTTAGTGCCGCTATTCACAATGGATGAATTAAAGAAGGCATAGCTTTTCCATTGTCTACTCACTGTTTTCCAGATGTCCTACTCCTCGAAGGTGTAGGACATCTATTTTTACAGTCAGAATCAAGATTTTCAAGATTATATGATTACCGGGATAAGAAAGGAAGAAATTGAATATTAGACAAAATAATCTTGTTAATCCTTTAACCCAAATAATACATTAGAAACTTTTTGGTTTTAAGATGGGGCTGTCTTATATGGGTTCTGATGCATTATTTGGGTTTAATCCCGAAGGGATTTGATGTTTGTAGAAAATAAGATTGCATAACCTAATTCGACTCCTACGGAGTCGTATAAATCTCCGATTATTCATTACTACAAACATTTGAACCCTTCGGGTTCGTTACTTTTTGGCTTTAAGATGTCCTACTCCTCGAAGGTGTAGGATATCTGGAAAACAGCTAATAGGTAATAGAAAGGCTTTTATTGCATTATTTTGGTTTAATCATGAGAATCATGATTCAGACAAAAAGACAATGTGGCATGCCCCATTGTCTAAAGAAACTGACGCAACCGTAGAGACGCAACATTTTGCGTCTCTACAAAAAATACAATATCACAAATAAAATGTCTTATGCGACAGTCCCAAATAATCATTTAGCTCGCATACAGCGGAGCTATTTGTTCTTGAACTCTGCGGTGCGCTTTTCAAGATAAGCATTTGTTCCTTCCTTGAAGTCATCTGTGCCGCAAACGTCGCCAAAGCGCATAGATTCATAATTTAAGCCATCTTCAAGCGAAAGATGTTCGGAAGCGTTGACGCATTCCACGCAAGTGCTTACCGCAATTTTACCTTTGGAAAGAATGGTTGAAACAAATTCCAAAGTTTTGTCCATCAATTCATCATGTTTATAGACTTGATTTAAAAGCCCTATTCTATTAGCTTCTGCTGCGTCAATGATATTCCCAGAGACGATTAATTCCATAGCTTTCGCTTTGCCCACAACTTTGGGAAGTCTTTGAGTGCCGCCATAGCCGGGTATGATGCCGAGATTAACTTCTGGCTGTCCGAATTTCGCTTTCTCGGAGCCAAAGCGTATATGGCAAGCAAGCGCAAGTTCGCAACCGCCGCCAAGTGCGTAGCCATTTATTGCGGCAATTACGGGGATTCTCATTTTTTCAATTCTTCTGAAAACATAAGAGCCATATTCAGAAAACATTTTGCCCGATAGCTTATCGCAAGCATTTAGCTCTGCTATGTCGGCGCCTGCGGCAAAAGCTTTTTCGCCCTGCCCAGTGATGATTAGGGCGCAAATATTATCATTTAGCTCAACGCTTTTCAAGCATTCATCGAGTTCGTTCAGCATTGTATTGTTCAAAGCGTTTAATTTATCTGGACGATTTAGCGTTATAGTGGCAAAGTCCCCACTTTCTTGGTATGTAATTGTTTGGTAATCCATAGTGTTTCCCCATTAATTCGTCTTACTTTTATAAAGTCTTAATTCAAATCCCGGTATAATTTGGTCTGCCAAGCCTTGCACTTTAAACGGCATTGGATTCATAAAAGTTCTAACTTTACCTATTCCGTTAACGTACCAATTAGTAAATGTTCTCTCTAAATTCAATGGTATATTTCCAAACTGAGTTTGAGCGCTGCCGACAAACTTAAATCTATAATTGACAACTTGTGCATTGTTATAAGCAGTTCCGTCGATGTTAATATTATCCGAACCAAGATTGATGCCGTCAAGCGTAAGCTCGCCGTTTAAAGTGCCAAATGACAGTGCTTCGTTGGCGAAAGTTCTTGAGTATATTCGCCATTCAGATTGCTTATTTGTCTGAATTTTTAGCCATTGCTCATTAATATCAAATGGCAAAGCAAATCCACCTCCACCAAAATTCATCAAATCATCGAACCAACTCGAATGTGCATAATAATCACCTTGATCTTCATAGTAATATTGATCTGCTGTTCGCTCGTAATTGTCGCCCGCTTCACCTTTGCTAAAGCATAAAACATGCTCGGCGGCGCGTCCCAAAATATTTTTAACGCCATTGCCATAGAGCGAATCTAACCCATAGCTGTCTAAAATTGGATTACCGAAATCATCGAGTACATATTTTTTGTAAACCCAGTAATATCCTTGCTCTATGGGCAATAGTTCGCCACCGGTAGTAATCACAGTAAATTGCTGCGACGAATAGTAAATTTTGTCTTTATAAGTTATCGATAGCAGCCCAGTGGTTGCTCCTTCGGGCACTCGCACATATATATTTTTGCTATTGCCGAGGTTAGCTATAGAATCAATTGCAGCCGGTGCATTGCTGAATTTAACAACTAATTCGCTTTTATTTAAGGAAAATCCTTCGACAGAAATAGCTACTTTATCCCCAACGGCGCCCTGCTGCGGAGAAAAGCTAATAATTTTGGAATTAGCCGTCGGATTAGTCGGCTTATCATCATCGCTGCAAGAAAAAAGTGCAAAGGAAACAAGCAGCATTAACAAAAGTTTTTTCATTTTTCACCTATTGAAGTTTATAGTTAGTTAAAGTTTTTTGATGACCGGGCACATCTATTGTTTGAGAGCCAGCGACGCCCAAGTTTATATTTATTTTTTGCGATTGAGTTATCACTTTGACTATACCTATATCTTTCGCAAAATATAGTTTTTGAGTTATGGTAAAAGTAATTGGGAAAGAAAATAGTAAATAGCTGATAGAGCCAGTAACTGTATGGCTCAAAGTTATTTCGACTGCATCTAAGTTTGTATCACCATAAGGTATAGCGACGTTGCCTGCCGAACGGGCGGCTGTTACTTTATAGTCCGCATTTAGCTTTATGCCGCTTGGCAACTGTGGCATAGAAATAGATTCGTCAGCAAATTGGTAGCTTAGCACGTCCCAATTTGTTCCATCGAAGTCAGCAATTTTAACCCATTGGTTAGTAATCTTATCTATCGGCAGCCCAAAGCCGGAGTTCAGCGGCAAAATGTAGTTGGATTCAGCAAAGATGCTCTTTTCTTCTGTGTAGAAATGGTAGTTTGCATTTAGCTCGCCATCAACGAATTGCTTTAGTTTCGTTGCTTCTTTTTCAAGATAAATTGATTTTTCGCCCGCAACGACAGAATCAATTTGCTTCGTCTCTGGATTGACTTGATTTTGCATATCCAAGTCGTAAGTGTCATAAATCCAAAAACTACCAGACTTCATAGGTAAGTAATTTTTGGTAGTAGATTGTGGGTCATTATTGACTGGGTTTTTCTTGTCGTCGGAGCAAGCCGCTACGATTAAAACCATCGCCAAAAATACAGCTAATTTTTTCATTGTTTAGTCCTTTATGAAATATGGATAATTACTTAATACTATATTTTGTCAAAATAGTTTCACTGCCGGGCAAATTCATGCTCGTAATGGCAAACGATGTTTTATTAGGTGGCATTTTTTGATATACCAATCCCACTCCATCAGCAAAATACAAATATATTTTTCGTTCTATAGAAATAGTGAGCGGGATAGGCACTTCGGGCAAAGTTGCAGAGCCAGTGAAATTCACTGTAAGGATAAATTCTGTAGTATTCAAATTTTTCTTATCAATAGTAAATTGTTTCGAGCCGCCTTTTTCGCCAGTAATGAGGATTTTGCCACTAATGCTTATTCCCATAGGAGCTTCAAAATTATCGAGATTATCTTCGTAAGCTTTCCAATCTTCATCATTTTTGTCGGCTACTTTGACCCATTGCTCTTTAAATGTAAATGGAAAGAACTGAGTAGTTACAGCATCTGTAAATGCTTTGGAGTGCATATATAGCTTGCCATCTGTTAGATTATAATAATTATCCACGCTGCCTGTTTGGACGCCGCTTGAATTGAATTGTAGAGATTTAAATATAGTAGCTTCTTTGTCCATAATGTTCATTTTTCCGACAGAAACCACAGAATCATATCCACCTTGCTTACGGCTAACGTTATTTGAATCAATGCTGTAATTATCGTATAGCCACCACGAGCCGATAGATGTGGGTTGCAGCACTGCTTTGGAAGGCTCCGATGAATCATCATCGGAGCAGGCAGAAAAAATTGCAAGCATACTCAGAAGTAATAGTATCTTTTTCAAATTGTACCTCGTTGTTATATATATAATGATAATGCGTAGCCTATTTTTTCAGCGACGTATATTATAAAAAATAAGTTTAAAGGCAATAAGCTTAATTATGTCCGCTATCAAACGAATTTTTGTATTGTAAGCAACTTTATTTTCATTTTGTTGCATAAATAGCCAACTTTTTCGTCAATAGCTTGCAAATAACTTTGCATATCTATAAAATTTTATAGATATTTTTTGCAAATAATTGATAATAAAAGAAATGCTAAAGTCATTAAACGAAGAAAAAACATTAGTATTAGGTATTTTAGGCGGCGGGCAACTCGCGAAGATGCTCGCTATCGATGCTTATAAAATGGGGATAGAAGTTGCCATAATTGAGAATGGCGAAAGAAGTCCAGCAGGCGATATGACCAAATTTGAATTTACTGGAGGCTGGAATAATCCTTCTTCGCTTGAAAAATTTATCGAAGCTAGCGACATCGTAACATTAGAAAATGAATTTATCGACCCAAGTATTTTGGAGTATATCGCTAAATTTAACCCTGTTTTTCCGACTCCGCAAACAATGAAATTGGTGCAGGATAAATTCACTCAAAAAACTGTTTTCAAGCGTAAAAGGATTTTAGTTCCTCCGTTTGCTCAAATTGACAGCGAGGAAGATGCGTTGCTATTCAGAGAGCGCTACGGCTTCCCGTTCGTTCTAAAGACGAGGACGCTTGGCTACGATGGCTACGGAAATTATACAGTTCGCAATGCTGAAGATATAAAAATTGCTTTTGAGAAATTTACAGTAAATGGGCAGACGAGACCACTGATGGCAGAGCAGTTTATTGAGTTTCAAAAAGAGCTTGCTGTTATGGTGGCTCGCAACGCACACAACGAAATAGCAGTATATCCATGCGTCGAAACGGTGCAGAAAAACCATATATGCCATATTGTCATAGCTCCCGCCGAAGTCAGTAAAAAAATCGCAAGAAAGGCACAGGACTTGGCTGTAAGATGCGTGGAAGCTATTAATGGAATTGGAGTTTTCGGTGTGGAGCTGTTTTATACTAACGATGGTCGCGTGCTTGTGAATGAGATAGCGCCCCGCCCGCATAATTCTGGGCATTATACCATAGAGGCTTGCCATACTTCGCAATACGAAAATGCTATTCGTGCTGTATTAGGGCTTCCGCTTGGCTCAACTGATATGATAGCTCCTTATGCGTGTATGATAAATCTGCTCGGCGAACGCGAAGGCAGTGGCATACCAGTAGACGTTTCACAATCGCTGAAAGTTGCTGGGGCAAGCTTGCATTTGTATAATAAAAAAAGCTCGAGAATAGGTAGGAAGATGGGACATATAACGGCTTTGGGCAAGACTCGCTCCGATGCTTATTCAAAAGCTAAGGCGGCTGCGGATAGCTTAGTTTGGTGAAGTTTTAACTATAGCTGTAGTTCAAGCAATTTGGCGGATTGCTTATAAAATATTTTATGAGCAATCCGCCAAATTGCTTGAAC
>JAKIZN010000301.1 GCA_022708005.1 Bacteroidota bacterium
TGATTGTAACAACCGAAGGCAAAGATACACTTCAGGCTGTGGAATACCGCTCTACGATAGCCCCCATTGATGCAACTACTCCTATAGCTGTCTTGATAAACGAAGGCTCGGCAAGCGCAAGCGAGATAGTCGCGGGTGCGATTCAAGATTTGGATAGGGGAGTGATAGTAGGGAGACGCTCGTTTGGCAAAGGATTAGTGCAATCCGTTTTTGATATGCCAAATGATTCATTCTTGAAAATGACAACAGCTAAATACTATACGCCGTCGGGCAGATGTATCCAAAAATTAAAATTTGGCGGAGCGTATGACAAAAAAGAGGTTAGCCCGAATAAAGATACAACTATATTCAGAACTTTGCTCGGCAGAGAAGTATATGAACTTACAGGCATATTGCCCGATACTATCATTAACCACGATACGCTGCCAGATATTTTGATAGACCTTTATGACAAAAATCATATATTTAACTTTGCGAATATCTACGCATCTAAATTCAATAATATGAACTCTGATTTTAAAGTTGATGAAAAAATATTTAAAGAATTTGAAAAATATCTGAGCGATAAACAATATATATTTCTTTCAAAATCAAGTAATTATATCGATAGTGTCGGGAAAATTGTCGCCACTAAATCGTATTCTAATAATACTCGGAATAATTTAAATTCATTAAAAAAATCTATAGAGGCTGAAGACAAAAAAGAAATCCGCAAACATAAAGCATTATTATCTAAATCGTTGAAATATGAGATATTAAAGAGATTTTATCCAGTTGAAAAACTTGTGCTCAATAATTTAGATGATGATAAGGAGCTGAAATCTACTATAGATTTAATTAAAAAAGATAAAGTGTCGGAATTGTTGAAGGCTGTAAAGCGTTGATAAAATTGGCTATTGCATATAGGATATACCCAAAAGTTTCGAAAGAAACGCCTATATTTAATGATGATAAGCTGAAACTCTCTGAAATGTGCTTGTCTTCTTTTGTCAAAACTTTAAATGTGGATTATAAATTTTGGGCTCTGTTAGACGGCTGCCCGAAAGAATACGAGCGGCTTTTTCAAAAATACGTTCCAGCGGAGCGTCTTACGATAATTCATACTGATTCGATTGGAAATGCTGGCACTTTTTCTAAGCAAATGGATATATTGCTGTCGCAGCAGTTTTCCGAAAATGTATACTTTGCTGAAGATGATTACTTTTATTTGAATAAGCCGTTCGAGGATTTTGCAAAAATTATTGATAGCGAAAAAGCTGATTTTCTCACGCCATACGACCATCTCGACTATTACGAACTTGGGCTGCATCGCTATAATCAACGCATATCCGAAATTAATGGCATACCGCTGAGGCAAGTTTCTTCGACAACTATGACTTTTCTAACAAATAAAAAGAACTTGTCAGCCACAAAGCCTATATTTGAAACGTATTTAAAGAAAAACTATGATGTATGCTTATGGCTTGCAATTACAAGGCTTGGGATAGCTAATCCGCTAACTTATTTGAATAGCGGGCTTAGTATAATTCATAGTTTGAAAATATTTGTAAAAATAATGCTGCACACCCCGACCAAGTTTTTATTTGGCAAAAGCTATTCGCTGCTTGCCCCAAAGCCAAGCCTTGCCTTGCACCTTGTTGCAGATAAGCTATCGCCCGGCATAGATTGGCATAGCTTATTTAAAAAAGAGTGTGAAGAAATAGGGATATAGCTGATAGTTGCTGAAAATATATGAAGTTACTTGTTTGCTTGAATACTATTTTTTGATGGATTATAGAATAACAAAGAATTACAAAAAATACTCGATGCAATAGCTATAAAATCATTAAAAATCGTAGGGGTAGGGCTTGCTCTATCCGCAATAAATGAGGGCGAAGCAAGCTTCGCCACTACACTGCAAAAGAGGTATGTCCCCGAGCAAATAGACAAGGTGGCATGCATCCTTGCTTTTTGTCTGAATCAGGATTTTCAGGATTGAAGGATTAACAAGATGATTTTGTCTACTATTCGGTTTCTTCCTTTCTTATCCCGATAATCCTATAATCTCGTAATCCTGATTCTGACTGTAAAAATAGATGTCCTACACCTTCGAGGTGTAGGACATCTTAAAATATAGCATTCCCTTATTTTTATTTGATGTGCTTTTATCCGTTATTTTTTGTAATTTTGTGTTTATATTTTTTGCAACAACAATATTAGAAGTTTTATGGAATTGAACATAGAATTTAGCGAAAAAACTTATGAGAATAAAAGCCGTGAGCCTTATGAGTTTGCAGAAATTTCTTTGGAAATGCGTCGAGATGTCATCAAAAGCCTTACCCTTGCGAAATCTGGGCATAGCGGCGGCTCGCTCGGCGTGGCAGATTTGCTATCTGTTCTGTTTTTCGGCGGCGTTATGCAATATAGAGCTAACGAGCCTAATTGGCAGGGCAGAGACCGCTTTGTTTTAAGCGCTGGACATCTTGCGCCAATACTTTACTCAGCGCTTGCGAGAGCCGGATATTTCC
>JAKIZN010000302.1 GCA_022708005.1 Bacteroidota bacterium
TAAAATGCTTTGCTAAGTAAGCTGAACGGTTGGTACATAGCGATTTTAAGGCAATAGACGCGGTATTTTTGGGAGTGTATTTATACTGAAAAAACTTCCCCATACTTTGCACTTCGCTAATTAGTTTTTCCTCAATCGTATCTTCTTCAAAACAAAATAGATGCACTTCGTTGCCAAGTTTTGACAAATACTTAAAAGTGTTTGATAGCACAATTTTGCCACCATCATCGGGCGGCAGTGGGAATCTCGGCGAAAGTTGCAATATTTTCAATTCATATACCTGCCAAAATAAACAAAATCAAGTCCGCAGCAGCCAAATCAGTTTTTTAAGACAATTACGCTTTTATCGGTAAAAACTTGCGCTGTATCAGTTGCTACTGCTTCAATATAGACGACGTAAATTCCATCTGAAAGATTTTCTCCATTTCTGCCCTTGCCGTTCCATTTAACTTTGCCTTCAGCACTTGAATAAACATTATTAGCTGGCTCGGCAACAAGTTCTCCGTTTTCGCTATAAATTTGTATGCTTAACCTCGCTTGCTTGAACGGCAATTGGTAGATAAGTTCGCATTCTGCCTGCTTTGCCAGATGGAACGGATTAGGGTGAGGCTCAATGCTACCTTGCGAAGTGATAGACTTCGCAGTATTCTCAAACGTAGGCGTTCCGCCAATTTACGCTATAAAACAGCGAATCAATTGTTTTGCCGTAAGTATCAGCCAAAACAACCATATCGCTTGTATTGTTTAGCGTTAGCTGGGATTTCACCACTCTTACTTTTGGCGAATTAAGCAAATTTGGGAATTGATTGAAAAATGACGAATCCGAAGCTATCGCAAAATATGAAAATGGCGATATTATGCAATCGCTTAAGCCCATATATTTTTTGCTAAATGAACCACTCTCGTCAAAAATACGATAGCCCGAAAGGTCGATGCTATCCGCAGTGCTGTTATAAAGTTCGATGTATTCTGACGAGTTGGGCAGCGGTATGGGCATAATTTCATTTATCACTATATCGCGGCTATCAAGTTGGGATTGATAATAGCCGTAAAATTTTTTATTCAAATCAAAATCTTCTCCAAATAGCTCAAATAAAATTTCATATCGCCCTTTTAGCTTATAAATAAACAAGTTAGCAATGTCAATACTATCGCTATATTTGCTGTATTCTTGCGCGGAAATGCTCGAATCGAGCAGCAATTCATTTTTCTCAAATGTGCCAGACTTATCATAGTCGATTGAAATTTGAATGCCAAAGTTTCGCACAAGGTGGCAATTATTATCTATCGAATATGCTACTATACTATTTGAAATATTAGCTGAAACATCGAAGTTACAATTGCTGCTGCTGATACTATTTTCTGCAACTGGAGTTGCTCCTAAAGCTGCAATTGACGGGAGCAAATTGCTTTGGCTGATAGCTGGCTTATCGAAATGCAGTCGTTCCAATGAAATACCAGATTTGCCCCATTTTCCTTCATAATAAACCGAATCGATAATATCGCCATTTTTATCTTTCAGCACAATTGCATCGCGGTCATTATTAAGCGAAGGAATTGCCATTTTATGCAGCGCTTCGCTATTTGGCAAAGCATATTTTTGGACTATAAAATTCACGTCATTTGTCAAAACGATGTATGAATTTGGCTTAACAGTCAAATTAAAAATCTTTTTGCAAGTGGAAGCATCGCATAAGTAAGCAGAATCAAGGCTTATCTCGCTTTCAGACGTGTTATAAATTTCTATCCATTCTGGCTCGCCCTGCTGCGGAGCATACATAAATTCGCTAACTATAATTTGGCTGCCAGCGGGCGAATAGCCAAACAATGCCACAAAAAGCACGAGCAAATATCTGCGATAATCGATATATATGCGGTGTTTTGATGGCATTGTTTATTGCATAACATTTATTAAACTATAAAATTAATTAATTTATTGGGAACAAAAATAACTTTTCGGATTTCCTTCCCGTCGATATATTTTTGCACTTGCTCATCTTCGAGTGCGGCTGCTTTAACGGCATCTTCGCTTGAGCCAGTAGGCAGTTCAATTCTTGCCCTGATTTTGCTCGATACTTGGACAACAAACTCTATCGCCTGCTTAACTGTCTTGTTTGCATCATATTTAGCCCATTCTGCGAATACAATGCTTTCCTTTTCGCCGAGTATTCGCCATAGTTCTTCTGCTATATGAGGCGCAAAAGGAGATAGGCAAATGACGAATTTTTTCATAGCTTCGAGCGGTTTTATTTTAGCTTTAGTAAATTCATTTACAAATATCATCATTTGCGAAACAGCAGTGTTAAAGCTCATATTTTCAATATCTTCCTGAACTTTTTTGATGGTAAAGTTCAACGTATAATCTTGGTCTGCGTTAAGCCCGACATCTTGCACTTCATCTGAAAGGTTACCGCTATCATCAACTATCATTCTCCAAACTCTGTTCAGAAAGCGGTTTACTCCCTCAACTCCAGTTGATGACCACGGCT
>JAKIZN010000025.1 GCA_022708005.1 Bacteroidota bacterium
AGCGCGAAAAAGTGCAAAGCGAGTCGTTTGGCGCTGTCATTTCGGACATCTTAAAAAAAATCGTAGTCGTATTTATGGACTGGCGATTTATCTTATTTATTTTTATATATTCGCTTTTCTGGATACTATACTTCCAAATGTTCGACAGCGTGCTTTGGTATCTCCAAGCGTTTGTAGATGCCACTCCTCTGAATAATTTCGTTTATAACTTAACTGGTATCAACTGGCAATTCGACGTAGAGCACGTTACCGTTATCAATGCTCTAACTATTATCTTGCTCCAAATCGGTATTTCTGCTATAGTTAGAAAAACACGTGCCTTTCCAACTATGCTAACTGGAGTCAGCATTGCCACAATAGGCATGGGAATTTTATCGCTTAGCACGAGTATATGGGTATTTATAGCTGGTATTTTCATATTCTCATTGGGCGAAATGACAGCACATCCGAAATATATTTCATACTTAGGACTGATAGCTCCTCCAGACAAAAAGGCAACTTATATGGGCTTTGGGTTCTTATATGGCTTCTTTGGCTCATCTATTGGGAGTATAGTCGGAGCATTTCTATATGTAGCGTTTATCGATAATCCAATGATAGCATTTGTTAAAACAAAGTTAGTAGAAGCTGGCTCATCAACGGTATTAGGCTCTGGAACAACGGTAAATCAAGCGATTGCGGCTGCAGAGTCAATCGGATTAACAAAAGAGCAGGTTGCTGCGGCTGCCAACCCATCTGAGCTATGGCTTATTTTCAGTGGCATAGGTATTTTGTGTATTGTAGGGCTAATTTTATATGAAAAGCTCATAGGCACTCGCGAATCTAGCCAATAGTAGGGAGTCGCGTTAAAAACCAAATAATGCATTAGGAACTTTAACTGAATGCGTAACCGTAAGGAAATGTTGGGCTTTAAGGTAGCTGTCTCATAAGTATTTTGATGCGTTATTGGGGTTTAATCCCGAAGGGATTTGATGTTTGTAGAAAATAAGATTGCATAACCTAATTCGACTCCTACGGAGTCGTATAACTCGCCGATTATTCATTACTACAAACATTTGAACCCTTCGGGTTCGTTACAATTTGGCTTTAAGATGTCCTACACCTCGAAGGTGTAGGACATCTGGAAAAACACTGACGCTCGCACTTGTTACTTTATGAGACAGCCACTGACAAACAGCTAATAGGCAATAGAAAGGCTTCTGATGCGTTATTTGGGATTAATTAAAAATATACTGCTGGAATAGCCAAATGGCGATTATCATTTTCATTTTGACAATAGCTATCAGCCTTTATGCCATGTATAAAAATCAATCTTTGCTTAGCAAAATGATGTTTAGCCCATACAATGCTGTGCATCATGGAAAGTGGCAAACCTTGATTACAAGCGGGTTTGTTCATGCCGACATAGCTCACTTAGCCTTCAATATGTTCACATTTTACTTCTTCGCATTTAAACTTGAGGATGTAGTCGGCTCAGCGAAATTTCTGATAATTTACTTTGGTAGCATGATTCTTGCAGACATTACCTCTTTGCTTAAGCATAAGGATAATCCAAGCTATCGCTCGCTCGGTGCTTCCGGAGCTATTTCTGGCGTGATTTTCAGTTTTGTTTTATATTTTCCTGAAAGCAAAATGATGATAATGCCTATACCAATTCCTTTGCCAGCGGCTTTGTTTGGCGTGCTATATCTCGCTTGGAGCTATTATGCAGCCAAAAGAGCATCAGACAATATAAACCACTCGGCGCATATTCTAGGAGCTATAGCGGGAGCGATTATCACCATAGCTTTAGAGCCTGATGTGCTATCCTATTTTATCAGCAAAGTTTTATAAAGAGTTAGCAGAAAGCTCTTTGACTTCACTATGGCGAAAGCAAGTAACTAAGTGGTCATTTACCATTCCCGCAGCCTGCATAAAAGCATAGCAAATTGTAGAGCCGACAAATTTGAACCCCATAGCTTTCAACTCTTTGCTCATTTTATCGGATATTGGCGAAGTGGCGGGAACTCTACTCTGGCTTTCAAAGCTATTCTGGATAGTCCGCCCATCTGTAAATTGCCAAATGAATTTATCGAAACTGCCGTATTTAGCTTGCACGTCGAGAAATGCCCGCGCATTCGATACCGTTGCTGTGATTTTCAATTTGTTTCTGACAATACTATTATCAAGCAGTAGCTTTTGGATTTTTTGTTCGTCATACATCGCAATTTTTTGCACATCAAAGTGGTCGAATGCCTTTCTAAAGCCTTCACGTTTATTAAGAACAATCGCCCAACTCAAGCCCGCTTGAAAAGCATCGAGCAGCATAAACTCAAATAACTTCCTATCGCTGTGCAACGGTACGCCCCACTCCGTATCGTGATATTTCTGCATAAGTTCGCCAGTGGCAGCCCAATCGCATCTTTTTATTATACTTTCTTGCATAATCCCGCTATTTTTTTGCATAATCAATAATTTTATACATTGCTTCGATAAATATTGACATTTCCTCTTTGGTAGAAAACCAAGACGTGCTCATTCTCACCGTGCCGTTCGGCTCAGAGCCAAGATAGCTGTGCAAAAATGGACAACAATGTATTCCCGAGCGGAGTTTTATATTATACGTGCTTTCGGCAATATACGTTACTTCATCAGGAGCAATGCCCTTGACGTTGAACGACACAGCCGAATAGCTGCTTCTGCTCTCTTCTAAATAAAATGTAATGTTTGGATTGTCCTTAAATTCATCAATAAACATTCTCGATAGCTCTGCCTTATGCCGCGATATAGCTGCTATACCCGTTTTTCTAACAAACTCAACGCCTTCTCCGAGTGCGGCTATGCCTAACGTGTTCGGCGTCCCCGCTTCGTAATAAATTGGCATATCCATAGGCTGCGTCAAACTCTTGCTCTTAAAGCCAGTGCCGCCGGTCTTTAATGGTTTCAAATCCACATTATCCGCAACATACAATCCGCCAACTCCCGCGATGCCAAAAAGCGCCTTGTGTGCGGTAAAGGCAAGCAAATCAATATTCGACTTTTGCACATCAATTTCAATATTTCCAGCCGATTGCGAAGAGTCGAGCAAAAGCAAAGCATTATTTTCTCTCGCAATCTTGGATATCGCATCAATATCTTGGATAGTGCCAGTTACGTTAGAGCAATGATTCACCACAATAAGTGCGGTATTTCCCTTGAAAGCGGCCCGAATATCATCAGGCGAGACAAACCCAGCCGCGTTGCACTTCACAAAATCAACATCGGCAACGTTAGAGTTAATAAGTTCATGAAGCGGGCGGATAACGGAATTATGCTCGGTAGCGGTCGCTATTATATGTTTGCCCGATAGATTTAGCCCTTTTATTGCCAAGTTAAGCGACTCAGTCGAGCCAGATGTAAAGACTATTCTGTTTTTATCCTCAGCATTGAAAAGCCCAGCTATAGCACCTCTCGCGTCGCTAATTGGGTCGCCTCCGACTGCCGACCCGCCACGATTTATATTTGCGGGCGGTTCGGTAGCAATTTTTTTTATAATGTCAATCACTGCCTCCGGCTTTGGGTAGCTTGTTGCAGCATTGTTTAGATATATCATTTTATTGCCTCAAAATTCGATTTTTGTTCAAAATTTGATAAAAAAGTATTAATTTTATATGCGTATGTTTAAGCTATTTAAAAAACTACAAATGCTAAAAAGAATAATATTAATTTTTATTGTTTTTCTTATAATAATACCGAAAGTCAGCTCGCAGCAATTGATGATTCCATATAATTTTGATTTTGAAATTGGTGCTATCGGCTATGATGCTCCTTATTGGCAAGGCAGTTCAAGAGCTATGGAAAAAGGATATATATTTGTAACTACCGATTCAATGTCGACTAATGGCAAAAAATCTTTGCTTATAGCCTCGCCAGACGAAAAAGATACTACATATAAAGCTGTAATCAAACAAAGCATTTACGCAGCCCCATATTTGGGCAAAAAATATAAATTTAGTGCAGATGTTCATTTTGCGCCGGATATTCGCGAAAGCTTTGGGATAATTTGGTGCAATATTAGAGATGCAAATGACAACATCATCGCAAGTTTTTACACGCCAGATAAGCAAATTATCAAGGAAAGTTGGAATAATTATTTTATTGACATAGAAGTTCCGCAGAACGCCGTTTCTATCTCTTATGGCTTTGCAATTAAAGGCAGCGGTGTTATGTTTGTAGATAATGTAAAATTGGAAAGTATGCAAAACGACGCTCAATTTTACGCTCCGCCTAAAAAGCTTAGTGATTTGCAAGTTACAAATATTCTTTCTTTTGCCGAA
This sequence comes from Bacteroidota bacterium, assembly GCA_022708005.1. Taxonomy (GTDB): domain Bacteria; phylum Bacteroidota; class Ignavibacteria; order Kapaibacteriales; family UBA2268; genus JAKIZN01. The sequence goes on from JAKIZN010000025.1 coordinate 4,296, forward strand.
ATTTATGGCTTAATGAAATATTTTTATCCTTCTTTTTATTCGCAAAATCTCGATTGGGAAAGAATTTTAATCGAAGGCATATATCAAGCTGAAACCGCAAGAAGCATAGAAGATTTTACAAAGAATATTGCTAACTTTATTGCTCCGATTTGCCCGATTAGCTCGCTAAATAGTTCGGGCAAAGCAGATTTTTCTGCTCCGACTGAGGCTAATTCTCGCCCATATACTTGGCTGCATAGTGGCATCCCATCGGACTATCCCACAGCTGTATCGAACAGCAAAATGATAAATCTTGCAGAAAGCCAAAGAAGCTTTGCGGGAATCGCTTTGATGAATAAAGCCATCGATGTTCGAGATATGCAAGGGCAGAAATATTTTGTAAATATAAAATCAAATATCGACAAGTACGATGATTTTTCTTTTGGGAATATGCTAATTCGGTTTGAAAATACGAGCGGGGAAATAATAGGCTCCGGCTCAATAGACGAGCCTTTCGTAGTAGATTCAGAGCCAGCTATTTATACAATCGAAGGCGAAGTGCCGAGCAATGCCGTTTATATGAAATTTGCGCAAAATTTATATGGCGAAGGTTCGCTATATATCGATGAAATTTCTCTCAAATTCCGCGACAAACAAAATATTGAAAAAACAAGCGTAATAGAAGAATTTGATGTGCAAGATAAAAATTTCAGGCTTGACGAGCATTGGAGTTTGCTCGCCGCATCTAAATCCGCGGGCTACCAATATCATACAGGCAAAAATCCCGCAACAAATGCTAACTCCATCATTCTCGAAGCAACAGCAGAAAAAAAATTGCCACTGCCAAACAGAAACAACATCGTTAAATTGCAATTAGCAAACGGTCTATATTTTTCTGTGCCGACAGTGCTATTTATCGATAGCGTAAGCAATTCGCAGCTTCCTATTGATATTGACTTGTCGAAATCGGGCAAGCCGATTAATTTTGAAGCTAATTCATTAGATAGGCATACCCGCATAGCCACCGCTATCGAGCTATGGAATTTGCTTTTTCACTTTTATCCCAATGCAAATAATTTGCTTACTATAGATTCTCTTTCGGACATCATCAAAAATATATCGGCACAAGGCGGAGACGATTTTTTAACTCAACAGCTTGGTAGAATGCTAATACCGCTCGGCGATAATCATTCAATAATAGAAAAAGTTAAATCAGAGAGCAGCTATGCAATCCCAGCTATATTAAAATGGTTAGACAATTCGCTTTATGCAGTCAAGTCGCTGCCCAATTCGCCACTTCTTGCTGGCGATAAAATTATTGAAATTGACGGCACGCCCACAGTTAAATATTTGGAGAAAATAGAAAAAAGCGTCTCGGCTTCTAACTCCGATTGGAAACGACTAACTTCTATAGCAAAAGTAGCAAATGGCGACTATGGTTCAAAGGTAAGTTTCAAAATTGAGCGAAATGGAAAATCAAGCCAAATAGAACTAGCGAGAACTTGCACTGCTGGAGAAATATTAGAAGAGCGTCCCAACAGAATGGAGCTGATTCAAGACTCAATCGTATATTGCGATATGACCCGCACAAATGATAATGAAATCAAAGAGTATCTAAAATATTTCGAGCAGAGCCGTGCAATAATTTTCGATTTGCGTGGCGAATCAGCCGTTTCCGAATATTTATTGGGCTTGCTCGCAAAAGATAGCCTTATTTCTTTGCCCTACATATTAGAGCTAAATCTTTTGCCACAGCATAAACTATCCAGTAAAGTGGATTTATCCTCAACCATCAAAATAATCAATAGTTTGCAAGATAAAAAAATTATTTTTCTGCAAGATGAAAGGACAAGCGGCTTATCAGAAACAATACTCGCTATCGCCAAAGCGAATAATATAGCGAAAAGCTTCGGACGATCAACATCTGGAGCAGCCGGAGAGATTGCATCGGCAAGGCTATCGGGCGGCTACTACTTCATCGCAACAGCGGTAAATATTTACTCGCCAAGCGGAGAAAATATTACTAAAAACAGAATACAGCCAGACCACTATATCGAAAACAGCTTGCAGCAATATATTGACGGTTATGATGCAATTTTGCAAAGAGCAATTGAATTTGTAACTTTTGGAAATTAATCGCGGGTGAAATTATGATTATCAAGAGCATCGAAGCAACAAATTTTAGAAGTTTTAGAGAAATAAAACTTGAACTCGGCAGATTTAATGTGATGATTGGACCTAATTCTGCGGGAAAATCTAATTTAATCCAGATGTTTAAGTTTCTTCGTGATATAGTTCAATCGGGCTTAGACAATGCGATTTCTATGCAGGGCGGAGTTGAATACATAAGAAATCTCAGCTTGGGCAATTCCGAAAAAACTATGACAATGAAGTTAGACGTTCAGCCATTCAAAAAGATTAGACCCGTCAAGCATACTCCGCATGGTATGATTGGCATTAAGCCAAGCGGGTTCGCCCACGATTTTACCATTGAATTTGCGGACAATAACGAGAGCTATCAAGTTGTTAATAATTTGCTCAAGCAAAAATATGAATTTTATTTGATACGTAACGGCGATGATGCAGATAAGTATCATTTGCTCGGCGAAAGCGAATTAGTCATCGCCAATGCCGATGGAAATTTCAATATCGAATTTATCAAGCAAGATGATGTGCCAATCACAAAAGAAGAGATGTTGCCCTCGATTTATCTTGATATTAATTCATTCTCGGATAAATCAAAGTTAAGCGAATCGCTCTTTATAGAAAATCAGTATTACATGCCGCATCCCGATAGCGTAAGAAAAGCCATTGGCGACATTTCTATATACGATTTAGACCCAAATCAGCAAAAAAGCATAACCACAATTGCAGGGAAAGCCGAACTCGAAGAATCAGGCGAAAATTTAGCAATAGTCTTAAAACGAATACTCTCAAATCCAGAAAAATCTCGCACATTATTTAATTTGCTAAAGTATTTGCTGCCGTTTGTGGAAGATTTTGAAGTGGATAAGTTTTTAGATCGCTATTTGCAATTAAAAGTGAAGGAAAGCTATGTCCAAGATAAATATCTGCCCGCGTCGCTGATGTCGAGCGGTTCGCTGTTCATCATTGCGATAATAGTAGTTTTGTATTATGAGCATAAGCAATTTGTGGTATTTGAAGAGCCTGCTCGGCGCATTCATCCATATTTGATTTCAAAAGTGATTGAAATGATGAAAGAAGCCTCCGCCCATAAGCAGATTTTATTAAGCACACACAACCCCGAAATTGTTAAATATGCCGGATTAGATAATATTTATTTTATTTCACGCGACAGTAGCGGATTTTCAGCCATCACAAAGCCGCGGCAGCGCGACGAAATTATGGCATTTTTGGAAAATGAAATTGGTATAGAAGAACTTTACATTCAGAATTTACTGAGGTAGAATAATGCCAATGAAAAAACTTTACATATTTGTTGAAGGCAACGACGACCAAATGTTTTTTCAAAGCGTTTTTCTGCCACGCTTTCGAGCGATTTATGATGATGTGGAAATTATCCAATACGCTCAACTCAAAAAATCAAAAGTAGATTTATTTTTGCTAAGCATAAAAACTCTAAAATTTGATTATATGCTTATAGCAGACATCGATCTTGCGGAATCTATCGGCGCTAAAAAGCGGTTTATACGCCATAAATTTGAACTTGTCGATTTAGAAAAAATTATCGTCGTCATCACAGAAATCGAAAGTTGGTTCTTGGCTGGGCTTACTGATGAATCCGCAGAAAAATTCGGGCTTGATATAATTAAAAAGACTGATGAAATCACAAAAGAAGACTTCAACCAATATTATATACGCACTTATAAATCTCGAATTGATTTTATGCAAGAAGTGTTAAAGCATTATTCTATCGACACAGCTTGCCAAAAAAATAAATCTTTCAACTTTTTTTATCATAAATTTTTAGATGACGCCAAGGCTATTTGAAATCATAGCAACACTTTAGCGACGCAAGCTATTGCTTGACGGCACTCCTCATAGCTTCTATGTTTTGCTTGAAATCGCCTCCGAACAAGCCAGAGCCAGCGACAATTATATTAGCACCCGCCGCATAAACTTCTGCAATATTTTTAGCGCTAATTCCGCCATCGACTTGAATTTCTACGTGATTTAGTCCATTTTTATCAAGATATTCTCGCAACTTTTCGCAGCGTCTTATGAATGTTGGAATAAATCGTTGCCCGCCAAAGCCCGGATTGACAGACATCAGCAAAATAAAATCGCAATACTCAGCTGCTTCGAAAGCGTATTCTAATGGAGTTGCAGGATTTAGCGCTATGCCTGCAATTTTATTTAAACTTTTTATTTGCGATAAAGTTCTATGCAAATGAAATCCAGTTTCGACATGAACAGATATTAAGTCGGCACCAGCTTCGGCAAAATCTGGAATATACTTATCGGGATCCGTTATCATCAAATGGCAATCTAACGGCAATTCAGTTAATGTGCGAATCGCTCCGACAACAAGCGCCCCAAATGTTATATTTGGCACAAAATGCCCGTCCATAATATCTAAGTGCAAAATATCAGCACCATTATCCTCGCAAAGTTTGACGCTATCGGCAAGCCTTGCGAAATCTGCCGACAGCATCGACGGCGCAATTTTCAATCTATGTGGCATAACTTTTCAATCCTCGTCCTATTTTTTCACTCCATTTTTATAATCCTTTGCTATTTCAAACATTTCGTCGAGTTTGTCATTAACACGTCCATAGAGCGAGCCTTTTGGATAATTCCCATTTTCATCGGCAAGCCCAGCAGGGATATTCATCAGCAATTCAACTCCTTCGTCAATATTTGAAATAGCAAAAATACTAAATTTTCCTTCGCTGACCGCTTTAATAATATTTTCACTTAGCATTAAGTCTTTTATATTTTGTTTCGGTATAATCACTCCTTGATTGCCTGTCAGTCCGCGCTCGGCACAAACCTCAAAAAATCCGCGTATCTTCTCATTAACTCCTCCGATAGGCTGCACGTCGCCCTTTTGATTTACCGAGCCAGTGATTGCAAAATTTTGATTAATCGGCACGCCCGCTATAGCCGAAAGCACTATATATATTTCGGCAGCGGTGGCGCTATCGCCATCAATTCCGCCGTAAGATTGCTCAAAAGCAATTGACGCAGTCAGAGAAAGCGGACGCTTCAAAGCAAATTTTTCACGCAAGAATCCCGTTAATATCAGAACAGCTTTATTGTGGATATTGCCGCTGAGATCAGCCTCGCGCTCTATGTTGATAATGCCCGTGTTGCCGGCGGATATAGATGCTGTTATTCTCGCTGGCTTTCCAAAACTGATAAAACCGTTATTATAAACAGTTAAACCGTTAATCTGCCCTACTCTTGAGCCGTCGGTATCGATAAGCATATTTCCTTCGGCAATTTGCTGCTTTATTTTTTCGTCTAACAAATCATTGCGGCGTCTTCTCCATTCTATTGCTTTTTCAACGACTTCGCGACCAATCAAAGGCTTATCGCTATTTCTGTCATAAAAAGCGGCTTCTCGCAAGACATCGGCAACATCAGAAAATTTAAGCGTTATTCGATTTTGCGAACCAGCCGATTCGACAGCCCATTCGATAATAGCGGCAACTCCGTCTGGCGAGCAGTGCGGAAGGCTTTCGCTGCAACATATTCTTGATATAAAGCGGGCAAAATTAAATATCATTTCATTGCTTCGCTCTATTTCATAATCAAATTGAGCGTGAACTTTAAATATTTTTTTAAAGCCTTTTTCGTGATGGAATAGCAAGTGATATAGCGATAACCCGCCGATAATAATCACTTTAACTTGCACATCGATAGGTTCCGGCTTGAGCGCCGCTTGCGAAAATTGGAAATAAGCATCAAAATTTTGTATTTCCAACCTATCGTATAGCAAGACCCTTTTAAGAGCAACCCAAACTCCCGCTTCAGAAAACAGATCATTCGCATTAACTATCAAGTATCCTTGGTCAGCCTTGAGCAAAGAGCCAGCCTTGATTTTGGTAAAATCGGTTCGCCAATATCCACCTCTTTTGTCGAACACTCTTTCTATTGTGCCAAACAGATTATTGTATGAAGGAGTAGTTTCGGTAACCACTGGAGCAGAATTAGTTTGCGAATTATCTAATATTACATTAACCTTGAATAGCCTGAAAATATCTTCATCTCTGCTGCTTTCGCTGGGCATAAGAACTGCCGGCGCTTGCTCCGCAGTAGGCACAAACGCATTCAAGTTGTCCAAAATATATTTTTTCGCTTCGTCTATATAAGTATTTACAGTCAAATTATCGAATTGGTGGACGATTTCGTCCAATGTCGAAGATACGACTACCTCTGCATTTTTCTTATCGTTTTCCACTAAAGCCTTGCGAAATTCTTGCATCAACTTCAAGCCCTGCCGCGCTAAATCAAATATTTCATTATGGAACTGCCTCCAAAGTTGCTTTATTTCGGCAGCCTTTTCTTTCGATACTTTGCCTTGCGCTACAAGCTCGTCAATAGATTCAATTGTAACTGCTTGCCCATCGATAATTGGGAAAACTTCGGGTTGCAAAGTGCCTTGCCCTGTTTCGAGTTGCCCACGCATAAAATTATAAGGGCGAATTTTTTCATCGAAAACATCAAGGACCGCCTTCTCTCTCGCTTGAAAATCTTCGATGATTTTCAATTTAGCTTTTTGATAAAAATCTTCCTCAAACAGCTTTGGCAGTCGCCGCCTAATGAAAGCTATAGCATCGTCCATAGCTTCGGCAAACTCGCGACCTTTGCCTTTATTTAATTTCACTAATCGCGGCTCGTCTTCATTAGTGAAATTATTCACATAGCAAAAATCGTAAGTAATTGGGCAACTTGTAGTTACTTCTTCTAAAATATTTTTGACCGTAGAGAGCCTGCCAGTTCCAGATAGCCCAGTAACAAATATATTAAAGCCCTTTGCGTGCAATTCCGCCCCCATTCTGATAGCTTCGATAGCGCGGGGTTGCCCAACAATTGTATTGAGTGGTTCTAATTCGCTCGTCGATTTAAAATTAAACATATCTGTGGGGCAGTTCCACCTTAAATTTTCCGGGCTAACTAGCAATTTATTTGTCGCTTTTTTACTTTTAGACTTGCTTGCTTTGGGTGGCATTGTTATATATCCAAAAATAATTAATAAACAATTTTTTTAACAAAAATATAAAAAAAATTCAACAAAACTTAATAAAAGTTATTAACAATCGAAAAAAAAGAAAATATAGATAT
>JAKIZN010000303.1 GCA_022708005.1 Bacteroidota bacterium
CTGTTAGATAGCACTGTGATTGTATCTTATGGCGTGCTGACAGAGTCAAACGGCAAAAAGAAGTTCAATGCCGCGAAAGATAACGATAAGCAAAGGCACTTGGAGTCGGTCAATCTCACTATCGATAGGATATTTATGCGGTGCAACCCGGGCAAGCCGCTGCCAGAGAGAGATTGAAGCTGCGGACTACTTCGATGCGGCTATCCATTTTAGCCACGCTTCCGTATTGATTCCTATTGCAGACTCTCGCCCAAAGCGAGTGATAGGCGTTTTCAGCAGCAAAGGGTCTGCAAGCAATTCGCCTTCTAAATCGAAGACCATGTGATCAAGGTTACGCTTTTTATATTGCTTTCCGTTGCGGTCTATAAGCTCTTCCAATGAAAAATTTCGGGCAACGCTATCGAGTTCGCCCTTGCTCATCGCCTTTTCATTTAAGTCAATAAATTGAGTTTTCACTCCCCTTTCTTTGAAAAAGCGAATAGCTTTATTAGTATCATTGCACTTTTTTATGCCAAAAATTTGAATTGTCGGTGCCACTATTCTATCTCTCTGCTGTGTGAAATTTTATAAAATGCATGCGGGCGACCGATAATCGGAACGCCCGCGGCAACTGCTTATTGGATTTCAAGAGCTACAATTTGATTACGCTCTTTGTATTTAACTTGAAACATTACTGTTTCGCCAGCTTTCTTGCTATCGAGCAATTTTTGGAGCTGACTTGTTGAGGTCAAATCTTTTCTATCCACTTTGGTAATTACCCCATTAGGATAAAGCCCACGATCCTGAGCATAGGAATATCTTTTCACATTTGTAATGAATACGCCGTTTTTTACATCATATTCTTTTTTCTGCTCGGAAGTAAGCGGAGCAACCGAAAATCCAAGTTTATCAAAGCTAACTGGTTCGTTTTTCGCTGTGTTGTCCGAATCGCCTTTAGCTCCCGAAGAGCTTTCGCTTAGGTCTTCGCCGTCTCGCGATTCAAGTTTCACAGTCTTTGTAATTTTCTTTTTATCTCGCCATATAGTAATATTAATCTTGTCGCCGACACGCTTTTGAGCCACAACGCTTTGCAGTTGGTTAGAAGTATTAATGCTTTTGCCATCGATTTCGAGTATAACGTCGCCTATTTCTATTCCAGATTTTTCTGCTGGGCTATCTTTGACAACGTCATTTACCATCACGCCCTGCACTTCGGAAAGCCCGACGTTTTTAGCGGCTACTTCATCGACGGTAGAAATCACAACGCCGACGTATCCGCGATTAATTTTGCCATCGTCTATTAAATCAAGCACTACGGAGCGAACCAAATCTATTGGAATAGCAAAGCCATAGCCAATATACGAACCTGTTTGCGTAGCGATAGCCGTGTTTATGCCAATTAGGCTACCAGAAATATCGAAAAGCCCGCCACCGCTATTGCCGGGATTAATCGGTGCATCGGTTTGGATAAAGTTTTCTACTGCATAAGGATCCCGTTTCATACCTAATGCGCCACGTCCTATTGCACTGACTATGCCACTTGTTACTGTAAAATTAAGCCCAAGCGGATTGCCGACGGCTATAACGAACTGTCCAATTTTCACATCATCTATGTTAGCAAAATGGCAAACAGGATAGCCATCGCCTTCAATTTTAATTACCGCTAAATCGGTCAGCGGATCGCGACCGATAAGCTTTGCTTTGTGCTCTTTTTGGTCAACGGTTACCACTTTAATCCCATCTTCCATTGCATCTTCTACAACGTGATTGTTAGTAACAATATATCCATCTTCAGAAATGATAACCCCGGAGCCAGCTCCGCGTCCGCGTCGCTCTTGCGGCGACTCATCAGGCATACCAAAAAACTTGAAGAACTCTTCAAACCCAGGCATATTGCTGCCCTGCGAAATTGATTTTGTTTCGACGTTGATAGCCACCACCGTAGGCTTAACCGCTTCACTTGCGGCGACCATTGCGTCGTTCATAGCTTTAGCGACATCCGAACTCACAATAGGAGGTTTATCGGCGCCGATTTTTGGAATGTTCTGGGCATAGACTAGTGAGTAGAAACCCAAGCTAACCGAGATTATGAGCAGAACGCTCAATAAAGAAATGCCCGTGTAAAAGGCAAATGCTTTTTTGCCTGCTTTTTCCATAGCAAACTTTCTCCAGTCTCTATTAAAATAACTGATTATTAATTGTGTGTAATAATGACGATGTATTAATAAAAATCTTGCAGACAGTATGGATTGATAATAGCCATCATTAATAAAAAATACAATTTGTATTGCAAAAAAATTAATACAGCAAAATTTTTCGATTATCAAGAATATCCCAACGTTGAGATATATTTATCAATATAATTTTGCTTCTCTTTTGATTTGTATTGCTGAATGTATCGCGGGTGCTCAAGCACTGTAATTTTCTTGAATAACTCAGCTTCTTTATTCAATTTATCTATAAAGTCGGCATTTTT
>JAKIZN010000304.1 GCA_022708005.1 Bacteroidota bacterium
CCTCGCAGAGCTTTAAATTCTTTTAGGCATATAGTTTCAAATAGTTCATTTGCTTGCTCTTGGTTTGCGGGGTCTTTAGCGAGTTCAAATAATTTTAGTGAACTGCTGTGCCATTTACCAAGCAACACCTCGTAATGTTTAGCAAGGGAGTCAATAGTAGGAGTTTTCATTAAGCCTAAAGCCTCGCCAATTCTATCTACCACTTGCCCATAGTTCTCATCGTAAATGTCAATTATTTTTTTTAAGTCCTTATTGGCGTCGCTTTCGTCTAACAGCATGTACTGAGCCTGTAATGCTTGGTATAAATCCCTATCTGCATTTAGCACCAAGTTGGATGACGCTGAGTATTCGTCTGCTATTTTCCCGAAGGATTGTATGTTGCTATAAATTATAATAGAGCATACAATGCCTAGCACGAGCAAAGATAATACTGCAATCATTGAGTATCTGCTTATCTTCATCGTTTAACCCCTTATAAAAATAGTGTATAAATTTTAATCGATATTTAATGAATATTATAGAAAAGGTTCCAGACTAAAAGTATATAAAGTATAGTTTATGCAACAACTTCTATTCATAACGTTATTCGTTCTTTTTTAACGAATAATAATTCAATTTATTGAACCACTAATAATTATTCTGAATATTTTATCATAACTACAATAATAGCAAATCATATACGAGTTGAAAAATAGCAATAATGTTTAACAACAAACGGAGTTTTTATATGCCTGTTGAAGTACTAAACATTCACCACAAGACCCCCGAGCTAAGAAAAATCGAAAAAGTAGCAACGGCTTTGACAAACGGAGCTGTAATTTTATATCCAACTGATACAGGTTTTTCGCTTGGATGTGAGCTTTCCAATAAAGAGGCAATAGCGAGACTAAGATTGATTAGAAAGTTGCCCGAAAGCAAGGCTTTAACTTTTATATGCGATTCGCTTTCGAATATTGCAGATTTTGCAAAAGTAAGCAACTCGGCTTATAAAACAATTAAGCGACTTATACCCGGTCCTTATACTTTTGTTCTCGAAGCCTCTAAGCAAGTGCCTAAATTTGCACAAGATCCTAAAAGGAAAACGGCTGGCATCCGTGTGCCAAACCATGACTTATCAAGGCTATTGATTAAGTATATGGGGTCTCCGATTATCTCTATATCTGCCAAACCAGAGCCAGACGCAGTTTTAACCTATGATGAAGTGATAAGCTACTATTCGTCAATGGTTGATATTGCAGTAGTTTCCGATGAATATAACTTTACGGGCGAATCTACTGTGCTAGATATGACGACAGATGAATTTAAGATAATTCGTACCGGCGCTGGAATTGATTTAGTTAATGAAGTTGTTGAAATTTTATAATTTTAAAAAATAGGGGCTGCCACTTAAAGAGGTAGCCCTCTGCCTAATTAAAAATACGAATAGTTGCTGATTAGCCTAATGCACAGTAATTTTTATTCCCAAAGATTCTTCGAGCAGATTCACTCTTCTGTTTGCTCCCCATACTTCAATATCGGGTCGGATGCCGTCTGGGCTACCAATTAACTTTATTTTCACTTTTTTGCCATCAACTGATATTTCAATATCTTCAACAAATTGCCTTCGCCTTCTGTCTATTCCTTCGCCTAATCTTAATATTCCCGAAAGGATTTTTACTACTTCTTGCTTTTGGGAGTGCATTGAGCTAAATTCTATATGTTTTTTCTTTGGGTGGCTTTTTCTGTGATAGCGAGCTATATTGCCTATGATTTCAGCTTCGTCGTTAGTGAAACCGGGCATATCGCTGTGAGTTATTAAATAATAACTATGCCTATGGTGCTGGTCATGCGAAATCATATAACCCGAATCGTGCAGCAAAGCAGCAGCTTCTAGCATTTCTCGCTCCCAATTGCCCAATTTATGAAAGCTCGCAAGTGCATCGAATATTTTTAGTGTCATTCTTTTGACATGCTCGGCGTGTGGAATTTCTACTTGAAACTTGTGGCATAAGTTCAAAATAGTTTCATATCGCAGATGACTAAGGTGCTTGAACTCGCTAATGTCCCTTATTTTCTGCAATGTGTCGTAAACAATTCCTTCTCGCAAGGCATACGGCGAGACCAACATTTTATCTATTTTGAGCTTTTTGATAAAAAATTCTAATATTAAAGCGCCTGCCAATATGATGTCTGCTCGCGAGCTTTCTATGCCCGGTAGGTTTGCGCGAGCTTTAGGAGTTTCAGCTTTTACGAGTGTTTCTATAGCTTGAAGCATATCGGCAGTATTCACAGTAAGCCCATTCAATACATCTGGCACTGCCTCGCCATTCATCGATAGCGCCATAGCGGCAATAGCTTGTATCGTGCCAGAGCAGCCAACAGCTATATCGTATCCCGTTTCAAGTATAGTTCGCAGTTCAGGCGACCATTCACCTCTAATGTACTCGCGACATTGTTTCACA
>JAKIZN010000305.1 GCA_022708005.1 Bacteroidota bacterium
TACAATTTTCGTAGTAATAAATCGTGTTATTATTTGCTAATGTGAAATAAATTTCTTAATTTAGCAAGAACTAAATTTAAGGTTTATGATTAAGTTTTTAGCTATATTGCAAATTTTTACGATATTGACTTCATCAGCAGGCGTCAATATCTTTAAGCATTATTGCAATAAAACTCATACCGTTACGGTCGCATTAACGAAAGATGCCGCTACTTGCATTGGGCATAACTGCTGCCACACCGGACATAATCATTCGCAAGCAGTCAAATGCTGCCATACTGAACAAACAGCTAACAATAAAACTGCCGATGACTTTGAAATTAGTTCTGTAGAATACTGCAAAGATATTTCTGACTACTTTTTCGTTGCGAATGAAACACCAGTGGGCAAAACTATCGATTTCGATAAAACGCCCGTTGTTTCTATTGTCGATTTCGATATTCCGCTTATTGTTAACGAAAGTATGCCCAGAAAAATCGACTACGTAAATCATCACTTGCATATACATAAGCTATCTCGTTCGCTTATCAGCTATATTTATTACGCGTCAGAAATTGCTTAACTCCCTTTAATTTTATTTATTTAATTTCACTGCTTAGCTCTTCAGCTAATTGGTTTTACATTTAATTTATTAATAATTTAAAATTAAAAGGGATAAAAATGAAAAAAATATTTTTAATAGCGATAGCTTTATTTGCACTCGCTTCTCAAGCATTTTCAGACGAAATAAAAGGTAGAGTTTTAGGCGAAGAGCCAGACAAAACTCTAAAACCATTGGTTAAAGCAACAATTACCGAATTCGGAACTAGCAACGGCGTCTATTCCGACGCAGACGGCTATTTCTCGATTAAAGTATCGCCAAAGTCGCATTACATAGTTGTAAGCTACGTCGGCTACGAGAGAGATACCGTTCATTTTCACGATAACGATAATTTGGAAATTATACTAAAATCCAGCTTGACCACAGGCTCTGTAACCGTAACAGGCGACAAGCAAGCGGTTGGTATTTCAATGTCGAGCACAATTAACGCTGAAACTATTTCATCAAAAGGCTTGCATAAAGCTGCTTGCTGTAACTTGGCTGAGAGCTTCGAGGTTAGCCCTTCGGTGGACGTCGAATATAGCGATGCGGTATCTGGTGCTAAACGCATTCAATTGCTTGGGCTTGCTGGCGTTTATTCCCAACTGCTCATAGAGAAAATACCTTCTATGAGAGGGCTTGGCGGCATTTATGGACTTACCCATGTGCCAGGTCCTTGGATGGAATCTATTCAAGTATCCAAAGGCTCTGCATCGGTAACAACTGGATTTGAGTCTATGACGGGGCAAATCAACGTGGAATACAAGAAACCAGAAAATTTCGAGCCTACATTTATCAATATGTATGGCGATATGTTGGGTCGCGGTGAAATGAGCGTATATCACACAGTCAAGCTAAGCGATAGACTTTCGACAATGTTTATGGGGCATGGAAATTATTATAATAATTCAATAGACGATAACGGCGATTCGTTTCTCGATAAGCCCAAAATTTCACAGATAAATCTGCAAAATCGCTGGAAATATCAAGGCGATATTTACGAATCCGTAACTGGCGTTAGGGCATTAGTGGAAGATAGAAAAGGCGGGCAAAAGGGCTTTTTCCCAGACAAAGACCCCACGCTTTATGGAATAGACGTCAAAACTCAAAGGTACGAAGCATTCACCAAAAACGGCTTTATATTCAATGACGAGCCATTTTCAAGCTTAGGCACAATCGTATCATTTACGCACCACAAGCAAGAATCTTTTTATGGAAAACGAAATTATGATGCAGAGCAAAACTCATTTTATACCAATCTGTTATATCAATTCGAGCCATTTGAAGAGCATGGCGTTACCACTGGTGTAAGCTATCAATACGACAATTATTTAGAAGAATTTGACAAAGCTAAAGATAATAGATTTGAATCAATACCGGGCGTGTTTGCAGAATATACATTTCAAGGAATACATGATTTGACTGTATTAGCTGGAATTAGAGCAGACTTCCCAAATGCGTATAAAACATTCATTACTCCACGATTCCACTTTAGATATGCCTTGGACGAACTAACCACTATCCGCGGCTCTATCGGAAAAGGCTATAGGATTCCACATATTTACGCTGAACATACTGGATTGCTCGCAAGCGCTAGAAAATTTGAATTAGTAGAAAAGCTAAATCCCGAAGAAGCATTGAATTATGGGCTAAATGCTTCAACAATTGTCAACTTATTCGGCATAGATTTTACTTTTAACGCTGAGTATTATCGAACTGATTTCCAAAATCAAGTTATAGTCGATATGGACGCCGACCCGTCAAAAGTATCTTTTTATAATTTAAAGGGCAAATCATTCTCCAATAGTTTTCAATTTGATATGCAATTTGAGCCTATTGCGAGATTAGTTCTTACT
>JAKIZN010000306.1 GCA_022708005.1 Bacteroidota bacterium
TTAATTATCATCGTATTAGCATTAGGAATATCTATCCCAGATTCGATAATTTTAGTAGCGAAAAGAATATCTATTTTTCTTTCTACAAATTTTTCCATTACCTTTTCCAATTCTGCGGGCGACATCTGCCCATGCGCTATGCCATATTTTACGTTTGGAAGTTTCATAGATAAATCTGCCGCGATTTTTTCAAGTCCAGTTATTTTATCATTGACGAAAAACACCTGCCCCCCGCGGGCAATTTCCCGCTCTATGACTAATGCAAAGTAATCATAATCAAATTCAATTATTTCTGTTTCGACAGGTAGTCTATTTCTCGGAGCAGTTTCTATCAAGCTCAAATCTCTTGCGCCCATTAGCGAAAAATTCAAAGTTCGCGGAATTGGCGTAGCAGTCAGCGTAAGGGTATCCACGTTAGCCTTAAGCTGTCTCAACTTCTCTTTTGCTGCAACGCCAAAGCGATGCTCTTCGTCTATAATCAAAAGCCCTAAATTTTTAAACTCGACATCCTTGCTGAGCATACGATGAGTGCCGATAATAATATCGATTTTGCCTTCTTTTAGCTTTTTTAATATATCGGCTTGTTCATTTTTTTTCTTAAATCGCGAAAGGACTTCCACCTTTGCGGGGTATCGCCCTATTCTATCATTGAACGAAGAAAAATGCTGCTGAGCTAAAATTGTGGTCGGCACAAGCACTGCGGTTTGCTTGCCAGCAGTTGCAGCCTTGAAGCTAGCGCGTATGGCTATCTCTGTTTTTCCAAAGCCGACATCGCCGCAAATAAGTCTATCCATTGGCGAATTGGATTCCATATCTTTTTTGACTTCTTGTGTTGTCCTAGCTTGGTCGAGCGTATCTTCATAAAAAAATGATGCTTCAAATTCTTTTTGCCAAATATCATCAACTGGGAAGGCATAGCCTGCTGTGCTTTTGCGCTCTGCGTAAAGTTTTATCAGCTCGCGAGCAATGTCTTTTAACTTTCGCTTTGCACGGGCTTTCTTGCGGAGCCACTCGCCCGAGCCGAGCTTAGTTAATTTGGGAACTGCGCCGTCGCCACCAGAATATTTTTGAACTTTATGTATGTAATTCAAATGAACATAAAGCAAATCACCTTCGGCAAAGATTATCCGCATGCTATCTTGCTTATTGCCTGCTATTTCAATTGTTTGGAAGCCGTCAAATTTGCCGACGCCTTTGTCTTCGTGAACTACGAAATCGCCGATTTGCAACTGCTTGATTTCTTTTAGCGTTAAGCCTTGTGCTTTCTTGCTTTTCGAGTTGCTTGATACTCTTTGCCGCGAAAATATTTCATGCTCGGTGAAATATGCAAATCGCTCATCTTTAAGCTCGAAGCCTTTGGAAAGCGATATATCGAGCCAAGCTATGTTTGATAGGAAAATAGTATCGTCAATATCGCTTTGCAAGTCATCGCTTTCAGTTGCAAAAGTATTTTCGACTAAGTCTTTTAGCCTATCAAGATGAATTTTGCCACTAGACGCGATAACAATACTATATTTTTGAGCTTCAAGTTCTTTTAATTCATTTCTAAAATTCAGCACAGAAGAAGCAAACTTTTTTTGTGGTTCGCAGCGAACATCTATATCTGCCTTGCCGAGCGAATTTAGCTCCATAATTTGGAATTTGTCTAAAAACTCTTCGATCTCATAATAATTCTCGATTAGCTCGATAGAATCAATAATTATCAACGTTTCAGCTCGCAAATACTCGAACATATTTGAAGAAAGTTCGCTCGCAGATATATCAAATAAATTATCTATTATTTCAACTCCGGTGTGTTGCCGAATACTCCTTTGGGATAGCGGCTCGAACTCGCGTATAGACTCAATTTCATCATCCCAAAACTCCAGCCTCAAAGGATTATCAAAGCCTATTGGAAAAATATCTACAATGCCACCACGCACTGCTATTTCTCCCGGTTGCGATACAAATACCTCTTTCTGAAAGCCATTGAGCATAAAACTTTGTGTAAATTCTAAGAAATCTATCTTATCGCCAACTTTAACTTTTAGCTTATGCGATTGAATTGTCGTGGGCTTCGGTATTTTTTTTATCAAAGCCGAACTTGTAGCAATTACCAAAGGTTTATCATTGCTAAGCGACTTATTTAGCCCATCAATGAGATTGGAAAGGTTATTGTTAAGCTCTGCCTCTACAGACTTCGCCTTGTAGTCGGTCATAATAGAAAGGTCTTCGCTTTTAACGATTTCGCTCAAATCATCGAACCACTCATCTGCCAACTTATTATCGCCGCAGAGCAGTAATATTGGCACATTTAGCTCTTCGTGAAGTGCAGTTACAAATAATGCTTTCGACGAGCCGTGCAAGTGCTTAATTCGCAGCCGTTTGCTTCCATTTTCAATAGAACGCTTGGCATCAATTAGAAAAGTAAATTTTTTAAACCGCTCGAT
>JAKIZN010000026.1 GCA_022708005.1 Bacteroidota bacterium
CATCGCCGCGTAAAATGCGTCTTGTTATTGACTTGATACGTGGCAAAAAAGCTTATGAAGCTCTGACGATGTTGAAATTTAATAATAAACTCGCAAGCACAGACGCAGAAATGGTTCTACGCTCAGCTATCGCTAATTTAGATGTGAAAGCAAGAGAAGAAGGCATAAATATTTCAGATGATGATATATTTATCAAAGAAGCGTATGTGAATTGTGGTCCTTCGATGAAACGAATCCTGCCTGCACCGATGGGTCGCGCTTTTAGGATTCGCAAAAGATCGAATCATTTGACAATAGTTGTTGAAGCAAAAGAATAATATAAATTAAGGAGTTAAAATTGGGACAGAAAACTAATCCTATCGGTCTCAGACTCGGAATCATAAGAAACTGGGATGCAAATTGGTTCGACGAAAGAAACGTTGCCGAAAAATTATCGGAAGATATAAAGGTTCGTAATTATATACGCAACCGTAAGAAAAAAGCCGGCATATCAAGGATATTAGTCGAACGTACTGCTAAACAGTTGCGTATAACTATCTATACTTCTCGCCCGGGTGTTATAATTGGCCGCTCAGGAAAAGATATAACTCAACTGGAAGAAGAATTAAAGAAAGTTACGGATAA
Organism: Bacteroidota bacterium; assembly: GCA_022708005.1. Taxonomy (GTDB): domain Bacteria; phylum Bacteroidota; class Ignavibacteria; order Kapaibacteriales; family UBA2268; genus JAKIZN01. Next base: position 625 of record JAKIZN010000026.1, read on the forward strand.
GGACGTTAAAATTTTGATAAATGAAATTAAACGCCCCGAAGTAGATGCAATTCTTGTAGCAGATAATATTGCTCAACAGCTCGAAGGACGTATTTCATTCCGTCGTGCTATGAAACAAGCAGTTTCTTCAACAATGAGAATGGGTGCGTTAGGAATTCGCGTAATGTGTTCAGGACGTCTCGGCGGCGCCGAAATGGCGAGAACTGAGCAATACAAAGAAGGTCGTATTCCACTGCATACTCTTAGAGCGGATATAGACTACGGCACTGCTACTGCTCAAACAATATACGGAGCAATCGGCATCAAAGTATGGATATTCCGCGGTGAAATCATTGGGAAGCAAAATAATTAGTGGAATTTTATAAGGCAAATAAATAATGTTATCACCAAAGAGAATAAGATATCGCAAAACTCAACGCGGCAAGATGAAAGGCAACTCCGAAAGAGGTTCGCTCGTTACGTTCGGCTCGTATGGCTTGAAAGCACTCGAATCGCATTGGATAACCAATCGCCAAATCGAATCCGCTCGTATTGCGATTAATAGATACCTCAAACGCGACGGTAAGGTCTGGATAAGAATCTTCCCTGATAAACCATATACCAAAAAGCCAGCTGAAACAAGGCAAGGCAGCGGTAAAGGTAGCCCAGAGGGTTGGGTGGCAGTTGTTCGCCCGGGCAGAATCCTATTTGAAGTCGATGGCGTTGCTCGCGATGCCGCTAAAGAAGCATTGAGACTTGCTTCTAATAAGTTACCAATTAAAACGAAATTTGTTACACGTATAGATTTAACTTATAATGAAGCCACGTAATGCAAAAAGTTTAAGAGAACTGACCGAAGCAGAATTGGTTAGACTTCTGGAAGAATCGCAAGAAACACTTGCAAAACAAAGATTCCAGCATTCGCTCAAGCAGTTGCAAGATACTGCTTACTTGAAAATACTAAAAAAAGACATCGCCCGTATGCGAACTTTAATTAACGAACGCCGTAGTTCTCAAATATAAAGGTAACTGAAAATGGAAAATATTGCAAATATCAATGAAACCGCCCAAGAAGTAAAATCTCGCAAGAGAGTGCTTGTAGGCAAAGTTACATCGTCGAAAGCAGACAAAACTATTTCCGTTGTGGTTGTCAGCCGAGTTGCCCATCCGATTTATAAAAAATATTATAAAAAACGACGAATTAAACGAAGCTAACCAAGGCGATACAGTTCGAATAATCGAGTCGCGTCCGATGAGCGCTCGCAAAAGATGGACGCTTGTAGAAGTTGTCGAACGTGCTAAGTAATATAGAGGGCTATAAAAATGATATATGAAGAAACAAATTTGACGGTTGCTGATAATTCGGGCGCGAAAAAAGTCCGCTGCATTCGTATTCTCGGTGGCCACGGCAAAAAGTTTGCATCAGTTGGAGACGTGATAGTTGTAGCAGTCAAGAGCGCTATTCCAAATGCAGCTGTTAAAAAAGGCACTGTCCAAAAGGCAGTCGTCGTTCGTACAGCTAAAGAAATTCGCAGAAAAGATGGCTCGTATATCAGATTTGATGAAAACGCAGCCGTTATTCTTAATGATAAAGGCGAGCCAAGAGGAACACGTATTTTTGGACCCGTTGCTCGTGAGCTTCGTGAAAAGAATTATATGAAAATTGTTTCACTCGCTCCCGAAGTTATTTAAGGTGAAAATTATGACTAAGCTAAAAATTAAAAAAGGCGATACAGTTCAAGTGATAGCTGGCGATGACAAAGGTCGCACAGGCAGAGTGCTCGAAGTTTATCCCGGTAAGATGAGAATATTGGTAGAGCAAGTGAATGTCCATAAAAAGCATTCTCGCCCAAGCCAAGCAAATCCAAACGGCGGTATTATTTCGATGGAAATGCCTATTCATTACTCAAACGTAATGATGGTCGATTCCGAAAAAAAATCAACAAGAATTGGCATTCGTCGAGATGCAAAAAGCAATACAGCAATTAGGTTTGCTCGCACAAATAAAAAAGATTTATAATATTAGGCAGTTATAGATAATATGGCAAGTAAATCAACAAAACCAGCAGCACAAGGGAAGCAAGCCCAAAGCAAGAGAGGCGACTTCCCGTTTGAAGGCAAACGCTTGGAAGACGTTAAAGGCGAACCAGCTCCAAAGCCGAGGTTGTATGATTTCTATCGCGAACAAGTTGTTCCAGCTATGATGAAACGCTTTAATTATTCATCGATTATGGAAGTTCCGAAATTAGAAAAAATATGCCTCAATATGGGCATAGGCGAAGCCGCCCAAGACTTGAAGCTATTGCAAAGTGCTGTAAACGAACTTGAGCTCATATCTGGACAAAGACCAGTAGTAACAAGAGCAAAAAAGGCTATTTCAAATTTTAAATTGCGTCAAGGAATGCCAATTGGAGCAATGGTAAATCTACGTCGAGCAAGAATGTATGAGTTCTTGGATAGATTTATCAATATAGCATCGCCACGTATTCGCGACTTTCGCGGGTTCAGCGATAAAAGCTTCGATGGGCGTGGCAATTACTCAATCGGTATCAAGGAACAGATTATCTTCCCTGAAATCGATGTAGACAAAGTGTCGAAAATCGGTGGGCTAGACATTACTTTTGTAGTCCGCTCGAAATCCGACGAAGAATCATTAGCATTATTACAAGAATTTGGTTTTCCATTCCGTAAAAGAGATTGAGATAACTATGTCAAAAATAAGCGTAAAAACTCGTAACGACAAAAGACAAAGGCTCGTCGAAAAACATCTCGCAAAGCGAGAAGAACTAAAAGCACAAGGCGATTGGGTTGGCTTGCAAAAGCTCCCACGCAATAGTTCGCCGACACGTTTGAGAAGTCGTTGCACAGTAACAGGTAGAGGCAGAGCCGTTTATCGTAAATTCGGACTATGCCGTAATGTTTTCCGTCAGTTAGCTCTGGAAGGTAAAATTCCAGGTGTTCGTAAAGCCAGTTGGTGATATTAATTTGGTAGGAATTATGCCAGTAACAGATCAAATTGCAGATTTTTTAACACGTATTCGAAATGCAGGGAAGGCAGGTCATAAGACCGTATCAATTCCCAGTTCGAAGCTAAAACTTGCTATGAGCAAAATCCTTAAAGAACAAGGGTTTATAGCAGATTTTGAAGAAATTCAAGACAGCGTACAAGCTCAAATAAAAGTTAATTTAAGATACTATAATAGAGAACCCGCTATTCGTGAGCTAAAAAGGGTAAGCAAGCCCGGACGCCGTGTGTATGTGCCAGTGGATCAACTTCCACGCATCAAGAACGGACTCGGCATCGCTATCATTTCGACTTCCAAAGGTGTGATGACCGAAAAAGAAGCGAAGAAATTCAACGTCGGCGGTGAATTCATTTGTTCAGTTTGGTAATCTAATTAAGGAGCCTATTGTGTCGAGGGTTGGTAAAAAAATAATAGTTATTCCTGACAAAGTTCAGGTAAAGATTGAGGATAGACTTCTCAAGGCAAAAGGTCCAAAAGGCGAGCTTTCTTTTAGATTGCCTGAAGAAATAGATTATGTATTTGAAAATAATACATTGAGCTTCAGTCGCCAGGACGACCAAAAGCGAGTCCGCTCTTTGCACGGACTAACCCGTACAGAAGCCTATAACGCTATCTTCGGAGTATCCGAAGGTTTTACAAAAACATTGTTAATCGAAGGTGTTGGTTTTAAGGTAGAAATGAAAGGCAAAAAATTATTGCTTTCGCTTGGATATTCGCATCAAATATTGCTTATACCGCCAGATGGCATTACTATCGAAGCGCCAACGCCTACTCAAATTAAAATATTTGGCATTGATAAGCACGTAGTCGGGCTTGTTGCAGCCAAGATTCGCGCACTTCGCCCGCCGGAGCCATATAAAGGCAAAGGTATTCGCTACGAAGGTGAGTATGTCCGCCGCAAAGCTGGCAAGACATCTGCTAAGTAAGTCTCGCGCTATTTGTTAATATGTTTCTTGAGAAAGGAATTAAAAGAAAAAATGAGAATTCAACAATTAAAAGTGCATCGAAGAAATCGTCGTAAAATGAGCATTCGCAATAAGGTGTTTGGCTTTGCTGAAAAGCCACGCCTTACTGTAACGAGAAGCCTAAAGCACATCTCTGCTCAAATAATAAACGACGTAGATGGAAAAACACTCGTTTCGGCATCATCTAACGATAAGGAATTGCGTGGTATGATAAAGCCAGAAATGAAAAGAACAGAAGTCAGCAAAATCGTAGGCGCCCAGTTAGCCAAAAGGGCATTAGCCGCAAATATTGGCGCTGTTGCGTTCGATAGAAATGGCTATATATATCATGGTCGCATAAAAGCACTAGCAGACGGAGCCCGCGAGGGTGGTCTTAATTTTTAAAAAGTTCTCTACTAAGACTAAGGAGAAGTTGTGTCAAGAATTAAATCATCAGAATTAGAATTAAAAGACAAATTAGTTTACGTCGGCAGGACCGCCAAAGTAGTAAAAGGCGGTCGTCGTTTCAATTTCTCGGCAATCGTAGTTGTCGGCGATGGTAACGGTCATGTCGGCTATGGCTTGGGTAAAGCAAGCGAAGTAGTAGATGCAGTTACGAAAGCAACCGAAGCCGCAAAGAAAAGCATTGTCAAAGTACAACTGCAAGGAACGACAATACCACACGAGGTTGTGGGTAGATTCGGAGCGGCAAAAGTTCTTATTCGCCCGGCTACACCCGGTACAGGCGTTATCGCCGCCGGCGGGGTACGTGCAATCTTAGAACTCGCAGGCGTGCAAGACGTTTTAACTAAAAGTCTCGGTTCATCTAATCCGCATAACACTATTAAAGCCGTTATCAAAGGGCTTACCGAAATGGAAGACGCCACTCAAGTCGCTGCAAGGCGAGGCATCCCAGTAGAAAAAGTTCTTCGCGGATAATAAAGCAGCTAAATGCTTTTTTTAGCTTGATTATAATAAAAGGTAATTGTTATGAGCAAATTAAAAATAACCCAAACACGCAGCACAATTAAACGCTTGGAAAAACAAAAGCGTACTATCGAAGCGCTCGGCTTGGGCAGACCAAACTATTTTAATGTTTTACCAGACAATCCGCAAACTCGCGGAATGATAGAAGTTGTAAAACATCTAGTTAAAGTTGAAGAAGTTTCAGAATAATTAAAGTAATAAAATGAAGCACATTGGTAACTTAAACAAAGCACAAGGAGCCACCCACAAGAAAAAACGTATAGGACGTGGTGCAGGCTCCGGTCATGGCGGGACATCTACACGTGGGCATAAAGGTCAGAAATCGCGTAGCGGTGCGACAATTCCACGCCACTTTGAAGGCGGCCAAATGCCTTTGAATAGACGCTTGCCCAAGTTCGGTTTTACTAACCCATTCAGAGTCGAATATCAAGTTCTTAATGTAGGGACTTTGCAGCAGTTAATTGACGAAAAGCGTATTGCTAATGCGGTTGATTTTGAACAATTATTTGCACTTGGAGTTATATCCAAAGGCAGAGTGCCTCTTAAAATATTGGGCAACGGCGAACTAACTTCGCCTATTGAAGTCTCCGCTCACGCTTTCTCTCAATCAGCTAAGACAAAAATCGAATCTGCGGGAGGTAAAGCTATAACAAATGGCTAATTTCGTTCAAACTATACAAAATATTTTTAAAATAGAAGAGCTTCGTCAAAGAATTCTTTTCACTTTGGGCATTTTGATAGTTGTCCGGCTAGGGTCTCATATTACCCTGCCGGGCATCGACGTCGCGGCTCTTACAGCTTCTAACCAAGACGCGGCATCGAATACTTTGTTCGGGCTTTTCGATTTGTTTGTTGGTGGTGCGTTCTCCAACGCGGCAATTTTTGCACTCGGCATTATGCCATACATCACATCTTCGATTATCTTCCAGCTTGCAGGGGTGGTTATCCCAGAAATTCAAAAAATGCAAAAGGAAGGCGAAGAAGGTCGCCGAAAAATCAACCAATATACTCGTTATGGAACAGTGCTTATTTCTGCACTGCAAGGTTGGGGCGTTAGCATTAAACTTGCTTACCAGCAAACATCGGGCGGCGTTCACGTAGTGCCCGATTCGGGTTTTATGTTCACTGTTACTACTATTTTCTTGCTGGCTGCGGGAACAGTCTTTATGATGTGGCTCGGCGAGCAAATATCTGAACGAGGAATAGGAAATGGTATTTCACTTATCATCTTTATCGGTATTATCGCAAGGCTACCCGGCTCGCTATGGCAAGAATGGTTGCTGATACAAGCAGGTTCGAGGCATTGGCTTGTCGAACTTATTGTGATTGTATTATTTGTTGCCATTGTGGCAGCAGTGATATTGGTTACTATGGGAGCACGCAGAATACCAGTTCAGTATGCTAAACGACAAGTTGGTCGCAAAGTTTATGGCGGCACAACTCAATATATACCTTTGAGAGTAAATACAGCTGGCGTTATGCCTATTATTTTCGCTCAAGCATTGATGTTTATACCTAACACGGTTTTAAGTTTTTTCCCAGAAAGCCAATTTATTATTACTTTGGCAAGATGGTTCAATCATGACTCATTCGTTTATGCAACATTCTACTTTGCTATGATTGTTTTCTTTACATATTTCTACACAGCTATTATTTTTAATCCTAAAGATATAGCAGAAAATATGAAAAAGCAAGGTGGATTTATACCGGGCATACGTCCGGGCAATCATACATCGGAGTATATTGATTCAATCCTTACAAGGATTACCTTGCCCGGTTCTATATTTTTGGGATTAGTTGCAATTATGCCTACTTTCATTACAAATATATTTAATGTTAGTTCGGGCTTTGCACACTTTTTTGGAGGCACCTCGCTGCTAATTATGGTTGGAGTTGCTCTTGACACTCTACAGCAAATCGAATCGCATCTGCTTATGCGCCATTACGATGGCTTTATGAAGAGCGGTAAGATTAAAGGTAGAGCTGGATTTGGTGGAATGTAATGAAAAAGCGTAACGGTAGCAATAATAATAGCAGGCATGGGATAACTATTAAAACTCCCGAAGAGATAAAAAAAATTGAGTTCTCTTGCCGCATTGTTGCCGATACGTTGAGTATGCTTAAAAATTACGTCAAAGTTGGCGTAACGACTTTAGAACTCGATACCATTGCCGAAGATTTTATCAGAAGCAAAAACGCGAGACCCGCTTTCAAAGGCTATAAGCCAGATGCATGCACAACGCCATTCCCAGGTACGCTTTGCATATCGATTGATGAAGTAGTTGTCCATGGGATGCCGAGCGACAGAAAACTCGAAGAAGGGCAAATAGTTTCTTTGGATTGCGGTGCGGAGTTCGACGGATACTTTGGTGATAGCGCTGTAACTTATCCCGTTGGAAAAATAAACGAGGAAGTTGAACGTCTATTAAAAGTTACAGAGGAATCGCTCTTTCTCGGCATTGCCGAGGCGGTGGAAGGCAATAGAGTTTATGATATTTCTAAAGCGGTGCAAGAGCATTGCGAAAAAAATGGATATTCTTTGACAAGGGAGCTTGTGGGGCACGGCATCGGCAAGAAATTGCACGAACCGCCACCAGTGCCAAACTTTGTGCCTCCGCTTTTGCAACGGGATAGGTATCCTAACGCTAAATTGATAAGCGGCATGGCTATGGCAATAGAGCCTATGGTGCATTTGGGCGCTAAAGAGATATTCATTGCCAAAGATGGTTGGACTATCATAACGCGGGACAAAAAACCTGCGGCTCATTTTGAGCATACTATAATTGTAGATAATAATAAACCAATAATATTAACTTTAAGAGATTAGACCAAAATATGGCTAAACAGGATTTAATAAAAGTTGATGGAGTAATCGAAGAAACGTTGCCTAATACTCAATTCGTAGTTAGATTTGAGAATGGGCATAAGGTGTTAGCGCATATTTCTGGTAAAATGCGAATGAATTTTATTAAAATTCTGCAAGGCGATAAGGTAACGGTAGAGCTATCGCCTTATGATTTATCAAAAGGCAGAATTATCTATAGGTATAAATAATAATCATTAAATATAAAGAGACTATTATGAAAGTAACAGCATCTGTTAAGAAAAGAAATCCAGACGACAAAATCGTCAAACGGAAAGGTCGCGTGTACATAATTAACAAGAAGAACCCACGTTTTAAACAAAGACAAGGTTAATAGGGAGGTTATTAAGTGGCACGTATAGCTGGTATAGACTTACCAAAGAATAAAAGAGGTCATGTAGGGCTGACCTATATCTACGGCATCGGGCAAACGCTCGCCGGCAAAATTTTAGAAGAAGCAGGAGTAGACCCTGCGAAGAAAGTATCTGCATGGACAGATGATGAAATTGCAAGACTACGCCAAGTAATTGACAATTACAAGACAGAAGGTCAGTTGCGTAGCGAAGTTCAAATGAACATCAAGCGATTGATGGACATTGGCTGCTATCGTGGGATAAGGCACCGCCGCGGGTTGCCAGCGAACGGGCAACGCACTCGTACTAATGCTCGTACTCGCAAAGGTCGCAAGAAAACTGTTGCAGGAAAGAAAAAAGCAGCTAAGAAATAATCTGCTTAAAAAATTAATTATATTGATAATTATTAGTAACATAAATTCAGGTAAAATTCTGTGGCTAAGAAAAAAGTAAAGAAAAAAGTAGTCTCCGACGTACACGGAAAAGCGTTTATTAGAGCTACTTTTAACAATGTCCAAGTTCTAATAGCAGATACTTATGGCAATGCTTTATGCTGGTCTTCGGCAGGACGTAATGGCTTCCGTGGCAGCAAGAAGAATACGCCTTATGCAGCCCAAGTTTCCGCCGAGAAGGCAGCGAAAGAAGCTTTCGATATGGGCTTAAGGAAAGTAGATGTTGTTGTAAAAGGACCTGGCTCGGGACGCGAAGCAGCAATTCGTGCTCTTTCGCAAGCTGGATTGGAAATTTACTCGATAATCGATAAAACTCCAATTCCACACAACGGTTGCCGCCCGCCGAAAAGAAGAAGAGTATAAGCTCTTGTTTCGCAGTGGCTTGTGGCAAATTAAAATAGAAAATTTATTAATACTAAATCCGGCATAGAGAATTTATGAACAATACTCAAATGCAAATGCCCGACAGGGTTCATATTGAAGAAGCATCTTCCGAATACCACGGTAGATTTATACTTCAACCGTTAGAAATCGGCTATGGAGTAACTATTGGCAATGCTCTGCGAAGAGTTTTGCTTTCGTCCATACCGGGTTCCGCTATCGTTGGCGTGAAAATCAGCGATGTGCTTCACGAATTTCAATCAATACCGGGTGTAAAAGAAGACGTCTCCGAAATTATCCTTAATTTGAAAGAAGTTCGATTTAAAGTTCATGATAAAAAAGTGAATAGAATACTTTTCCAATTAAGAGGTCCCGGAGAATGGACAGCTAAGGATATTCAAGAAGCTAACCCGCAAATTGAAGTTCTCGATCCTTCGCATTATATCGCAACGCTATCTGACGATGCAGAATTCGACGTCGAACTGCGTATCGGACGTGGCAAGGGATATGTTCCAGCCGAAGAACAGCAAATAGTTGATTACCCAGTCGGTATGCTCCCGATTGACGCTATTTATACACCAATTAAGAATGTTATTTATAATGTTGAGCCTTATCGCGTTGGACAAAGAACAGACTATGAAAGGCTTATACTCGACGTAAGAACAGATGGTACTATATCTTCGCAAGAAGCCGTCCATACTGCTTCTAAAATTTTGGACGAGCATATTAAATTCTTTATCAACTTCGAAGCCTACGAAGAGGAAGTTCCGCAAGTAGAAACTGTCGAAGAAGAAGTTAAAGCAGCCGAGAAAAACAGATTGCGGAAAATTTTATTGACCCCAGTTGATGAATTAGAGCTATCGGTTAGAGCGCATAATTGCTTGAAAGCTGCTAATATTAAAACATTAGGCGAACTTGTTCAGCTCCAAGAATCCGATTTGCTCAAATTCCGCAACTTCGGCAGAAAATCGCTCGCCGAATTGCTGGAAGTTGTAGAAATTTGCGGACTTCAATTTGGTATGAGCGTTGAGCAATATTTAAAGGAAGAGCCTAAAAATCATTCCGATGAACAATTGTGATTAATATTTAATTTGAGATAACAAAAATGAGACACCTCGTTAAAGGAAGAAAACTAAAAAGAACCGCAAGCCATAGAAAAGCTTTGTTGGCTAATCTTGCTACTTCTTTATTCGAACATAAAAAAATTGTTACTACCGAAGCTAAGGCAAAAGAACTTCGCCCATACGCTGAGCATCTTATCACCAAAGCTAAGCACGCTCTTCAAAATGAAAAACAAGGGCTTTTGCCTGAAGGTCAGACAATTGATATTCACAACAGAAGAGTAGTGGGAAAGGTCGTGCGCCGCAAAGCAGTCTTGCAAGAACTTTTCGATGCTATTGCTCCAGTTGTGGAAGCTCGCAATGGTGGCTATACTCGCGTTGTTAAACTTGGGTTTAGACGTGGAGACGCCGGAGCTAAAGCTATGATAGAACTCGTTGATTGGTCTGCTCCGCAGGACGGGACTGTCAGAACTAAAGCCAAGAAAAAAGCTAAACCAACGGCTAAAGCTCCGAAAGCTCAGCCATCCGCTCACACCGAGCCAGTTGCAACCAAGCCAGAAGCGGTAGCGGAAGTTGAAGAAACAGAAGTTGCTACAACTCCTGAAAACGCCGAAGTAGAAGTTGCTCCAATAGCTGAAGAGCCAGTTGCCGAAGCAACAGCCGCCGAAGAAGCACCAGCCGCCGAAGAGCCAACTGCCGCTGAAGAGCCGGCCGCCGCTGAAGAGCCGGCCGCCGCTGAAGAGCCGGCCGCCGCTGAAGAAAAGAAAATCG
>JAKIZN010000307.1 GCA_022708005.1 Bacteroidota bacterium
TAAAGGCAGATTCGTTGCAACGATGGATGCCGACCTGCAAGACGATCCTGCCGAGCTAAAAAACTTGCTTAATAAAATAAATGAGGGCTACGACTTGGTAACCGGCTGGAAGCAAAATAGAAAAGATCCTATTTCAAAAACAGTGCCGTCTAAATTCTTTAATTTTGTAACGTCGCTGACAAGTGGTATAAAATTGCACGACTTTAATTGCGGGTTAAAGTTATACAGAAGAGAAGTAACGAATACACTTCAAGTATATGGCGAAATGCACCGCTATTTGCCAGCTCTGGCTTATTGGGAAGGCTTTAAAGTGGCAGAACTTCCCGTTGTTCACCACGCAAGGCGCTACGGGCACTCTAAGTTTGGATTTTCTCGCTTCTTGAAAGGCTTTTTAGACCTCTTGACCGTTGTGTTTGTTACTCGCTTTATGAAGCGACCGCTGCACTTTTTTGGACTATTTGGGACTTTATTCTCAATCATTGGATTTGGGATAAATGTGTATTTAACAGTTGAATGGATGTTCGGAAATACATATTTGAGCAACCGCCCACTGTCCAATTTGGGCATAGCGCTGATAATCGTTGGCGTTCAACTGTTTTCTATGGGGCTAATTGGCGAAATGCTTGTCAAAAATAATTTCGACAAAGTGAAAAATTACTCAATAAAAGATATTCTGTAAATTTTTTTGTAGTAATTTTGTGTTTTAAACTGTCTATACAATATTATACAAATTGAGAAAAGGAAAATGCTTTTTAGAAAATCAATGTTTGCTGTGCTATTGCTGCTTATGGCAACAGTTTTAAAGGCTGAACAGTTACATAAATACTCTATCGGTGCGGGGCTATCAACTATATCAATAATGAACGATAATCCCGCGGCTCGGCGAATAATAGAAACCGATACGTCGAAGCCGGTAGTGTATGGCGGCAATTTCGGAGCTATCCAATCAGGCTTTGCTGCGAGGCTCACTATGGAGTTTGGCGAAGACGGCAAGCATAGAGTGCCCGTTGACGTAGATTGGACTATTTTTTCATCGGGCGAAAGGCATCCTATATCAGGGCTTTGGACTGTTTTTTATTGGCACGAAGTGCATAATTTATCGCTCGGAACGGGCTACCAATACGCTTTTTACAACTTAGATTGGGCGAGAGCGAAGCTATATGCTGGAGGAGATTTGCGGCTAAATTATATCGCGAGTGCCTCGCTAAAATATAGAGACCAGTGGAAAAATAGCCCGGGAAGAGACACAAGCTATATAATAGAAAGCAAAGATAAAGCGTTAAGGCTCGGTGGATTTTTGAGGGTCGGCTTAGAAGGCGATTTAATCGGCAATTGGTCAGTCAATGCTTCAACAGCGGTGGGTGTTCTTAATTTGCTCGGAAGGGACGATAAAAGAGGGGAACTGCTAACCCCGACAACAATATTTGAAAAAAAAGAGCAGCTCGTTCCCGTATTTAACTTTTCATTGATAATTCAGTATTCTTTTTAAATTAAGGTCTTAAAGTGCTATTTAAACAAGATTGTAGATATTTCAGAGGCGATATTCCCTGCCGTCCACATAAAGAGAAAGGCGTGCATTGCGAAGGGTGTGCATACTATTCGCCAATTAAAGAAAATTTGCTCATTATTAAACTCGGCGCTATCGGCGATGTTATTAGAACTACTCCATTAATTGCGGCAATAAGGCAAAAGCACCCGAACGCTTATATTTGGTGGCTTACTTATTCGCCTGATATAGTGCCGTCGAGTGTAGATAAAGTGCTACCGTTTACTTTGGAGTCAATTATTAGTCTGCAAGGCATGCACTTCAATCAAGTTATTAATCTAGATAAAGACCACCACGCCTGCGCTTTAGCATCAAGTCTGAAAGCGGATGAGCTATTGGGCTACTGCCTATCGGAAAATAAGCCATATCCCGCAAATGAACGAGCTATGCACAAATATTTAACGGGCATTTTCGATGATGTAAATAAAGCTAATACAAAGAATTATTTAGAAGAAATATTTGAAATATGTGGCTATACTTTCGCGGGCGAGGAATACGAACTTGAGATTAAAGAGAGGCACGCGTGGGATATTGGCTCTCGTGGCAAGGGCGTAATCGGCTTGAATACAGGCTGTGGAGCTCGATGGGTTTCGAGACTATGGAAAGATGAGTATTGGATAGAATTAATAAAAATGCTGCAAAACGAAGGATACTCGCCAGTTCTGCTCGGCGGCGAGCAAGAAGACGAAAAAAATAAAATGTTTGCAGAGCAAACTGGCGCAAAGTATTTCGGTTATTTTAGCCTAAATAAATTTATCACATTAGTAAACGAGTGCGACCTTGTCGTTACAGCGGTTACTATGGGGCTGCATATCGCAATCGGCTTGAAGAAAAAGGTTGTCCTTATGAATAATATATTCAATAAGAACGAGTTTGAACTA
>JAKIZN010000308.1 GCA_022708005.1 Bacteroidota bacterium
TTGTCTGAATGGTAGGCAATCCCAGATAATTCAATAGGAACTTTCCCATTGCGTATTCGCTGTTTTCCAGATGTCCTACACCTTTGAGATGTAGGACATCTTAAAGCCAAATTGTAATGAACCCAAAGGGTTCAAATGTTTGTAGTGATGAATAATCGGAGATTTATACGACTCCGTAGGAGTCGCATTGGGTTAAATTTATACGACTCCGTAGGATCCCCATTAGGTTAGCATTATACGACTCCGTAGGAGTCGCATTGGGTTATGCAATTTTATCTTCTACAAACATCTAATCCCTTCGGGATTAAACCCAAATAATGCATCAGAAACCTTATGAGACAGCCCTATTTAAACTTAAGCCAAAAAACTAAAAAAAGTATCTTTGACTCTATCGAAAAAGTCGCGATTCTTCTTTGCCGACTTGTGATTAAAATTAATATTGTCCAAGCTAGCAAGTTCTTTTAACAGCTCTTTTTCCCTAGCATTTAACTTTCGCGGGACGTGGACATTCACTATGATAATCATATCGCCTTTGCCATAGCTGTTCAGCCTTTGTATTCCCTTTTCTTTCAAGACTAAAGTGGAGCCGGGCTGCGTGCCCGCGTCAATTTTCACTTTTTCTTTGCCCGCGAGCACAGGCACTTCAATTTCTGTTCCCAAAGCTGCTTCGGGGAAGCTGATAGTTAGCGGATAGAGTATGTTATCGCCTTGACGGGTGAATAGTTCGTGTTCCTTTTCTTCTATGACGATGATAAGGTCGCCAGCGGGACCATTTCTCCTGCCAGCGTTTCCTTTGCCGCGTAGCGGGATGTAATTGCCTTCTTCCACTCCAGCGGGCACTTTTACCTTGATAGTATCTTCAATTTGGCTGCGTCCGTCTCCGTTGCAAGTCTCGCATTTCTCTTTGATTAACTGCCCTGCACCATTGCAAGTTGGGCAAATGGAAATATTGACAAATTGCCCGAACACCGAGCGCGAAACTTGCCGAATTTCGCCACTACCGCCGCAAGTGCTGCATGACGAATACCCGCTCCCATGCTTTGCACCGCTACCGTTGCAAACTTCGCATTTGCCCATTTTCTTGACTTTAATGGTCTTTTCTACGCCTACGGCAATTTCTTCTAAAGTTAGCGGCAAGCGAATTTTTAAGTCAGAGCCACGCTCGCCCATATCTCTTTTGTGAGAACGCCTTCGCGATGAACCGCCGAAGAAATCATCAAAAATGCCTCCGCCGAAAATATCGCCAAACCGTGAAAAAATATCATTTATATCCGAATAGCTCGAATAATCCATACCGCCACGCAAGCCTTCGTGCCCGTATTGGTCGAACCTTTGCCGCTTTTGCGGGTCGCTTAATACTTCGTATGCCTCAGTGGCTTCCTTAAATTTCTCTTCTGCTTCGGGGTTATCGGGATTCCTATCTGGGTGATATTTCATTGCTAATTTTCTATATGCCGACTTTATTTCATCGACGCCAGCACTTTTCGGCACTTCCAAAATCTCGTAATAGTCTCGTTTAGCCATTGCTTGCGAACTTTCCAATTATTTAAAAACTTACAAACTACATTTTTGTTAAGACGTTGCACAATTAATGTTATTTACTCTTTTTTCATTTTCAGTTAAGTCGGCGAGCTAACGTTGCCTACATTCAACCCAAATAATACATTCGAAGCCTTTCTATTACCTATCCGCTACTTCTCCAGATGTCCTACACCTTTGAGATGTAGGACATCTTAAAGCCAAATTGCAACGAACCCGACGGGTTCAAATGTTTGTAGCAAGGAAGAAACGGAGATTTATACGACTCCGTAGGAGTCGCATTATTTATATAATTTTATTTTCTACAGACATCAAATCCCTTCGGGATTAAACCCAAATAATGCATCAGAACCCTTATGAGACAGCTCCAAAACACTATTGCAGCAGATGAAAATTAAGTAGCTAATATCAATAAATAAGCCTGCTCTGCATCCATTCAAAATACTCTTCCGAAGAATCAATGTCCTTCAGCACTAATATTTCCGGTAGCTCGTATTTCGTTAATTCCTTGATACGCTTTTCAATTGCTCCCAATTTGGACTCAAAAGTTTTGAGCTTCAGCATAAACTCAGTTGAAATATCGAGTTCACCCTTCCATACGAAATATGAAGTAACGTTTGGAATAATGGTAACGCAAGAAGCAAGGTTTTCTTGCAGCATAACCATTGCTATCTCATGGGCATCTTCTCGTGTGCTTGCAGTTGTAAAAACAATTCGGATTTCACTAAAAGTTTTCATAATTTGCCCCTTTGAAAAATGATAAAATTAAAAATATTTTGCAATAAATAAAAAGCGACTGATGATAGAAATATTTATTTTTTACTTGCATATTATTGCTGCTCTATATGCCTTTACAAAGAACTGGCAGAATCGCACTTTAAAGGACG
>JAKIZN010000309.1 GCA_022708005.1 Bacteroidota bacterium
AATAGTTCTGTCGCCATAGCGTACAGTTAAATTTTTAACTTCTATAATTTTGTCCGAATCCACTTTTAGACCCCCAGAGCAGTGAATAGGAACACAAATAAGGCATCGACTAATATTACAAGAAAAATGCCTGAAACAACGCTTGCAGTGGTGTATTTGCCCACGCTCTCGGCGCCGCCCTGCACCTGAAACCCTCTAAAGCAGCCAATAGTAGCTATAAGCAATCCGAACACAACGCTTTTTAATATACCGCTAAATACGTGGCTATAAGTCAATGCTACGTTAAGCTGGGACAAAAAACTCGATATGGTTATATCTAACGTTGATAGCCCAGCGATTAGCCCGCCCGCAATGCCTGCAACGTCGCATAATATAACAAGTATCGGCATAGCAGTAGCAACAGCTATAACTCTTGGCAAAACAAGGAAGTTCGCTCTATCAAAGCCGATGGTAGCGAGAGCGTCAATTTCCTCTGACACCTTCATTGTGCCTATTTCAGCGGCGAAAGCGGAGCCGCTTCTCCCCGCTACTATAATGGCTACCATCAAAGGCGAAAGCTCGCGAGTGATAGAAATACCGATTAAATCAGCTAAATAAATATCCGCTCCAAATTGCGAAAGCTGCAAAGCACCTTGATAGCCAGATATTAAACCTATTAAAAAAACTATCAAAACAGCAATTGGAACAGCATTAACTCCAGCATTCATCAAATGCACAGGAAAATCTTTCCAACGCACAGCGCCCGGTTTAAATATAGCGGCAACCATACTTTTAGTAATTTCGCCGGTAAATTCTAGTAACTTATACATATCGGAGAACATTATCGAAACTTGCTCCCCAATATTAGATAAATACCTGTGCCAGAACGACTCTTTGGCAGACGGCTCTTCTGGATGCCGTTTAGGTCGCAATATGCGAATAAAATTAGCTAAATCTTGGTCTACACCGCGCAATTCAAAACTTATATTATTAGCTTCGCAAAATTCTTCTACCTCGCCAATAAAAACTATCAAATACGAATCATAATTTTCGAGATTAGAAAAATCTAAAGTAAGCGATGTGCAGTCTGTAGCCAGCTCTTTAAGATTTAACTCCTTATCGTATAGCTTTGAATTAGCTAAATTGAGCGGTGCAATAGGCATTATAGACTTATTGCCAGTCTGCTCATCAATCGCAATTTGAATTATGTCGTCCAACTTCTCTGTCATATTATATTATATAGCTAAAATGCAAACTCAAAAATAAACAAAAAAATAGATAAATCAAATACTTTGTTTTATTAGTTAATAGTTTTAGCAAACAAATTTTAATGAATATCAGCAAATCTTTTAGTAATTTTGTATTTTATTCAACTTCAAAAATGGAGAATGAGAAATGGCAGAAAAAAAAGATTATTTAAACCCAGCTAAATTAGTGGAACACATCGACATA
Source organism: Bacteroidota bacterium (assembly GCA_022708005.1). GTDB lineage: Bacteria > Bacteroidota > Ignavibacteria > Kapaibacteriales > UBA2268 > JAKIZN01. The sequence continues at coordinate 1,432 of JAKIZN010000309.1, forward strand.
AAGAAATACAATGTGGTTTCTATGGTCGAAGATATGGGCAAAATGGCGTTTCAAGCTCGCAATTTGCACCGTGCAGCGGAAATATTTAAGATGATGCTCGAAGACAAAGAATGTGCGATTTATTTGACGCTTGCTGGGTCGCTAATCAGCGCTGGGCTAAAAAAAGTGGTTGTTGATATGATTGAAAATAATATGTGCGATGCGATTGTATCTACTGGTGCAAATATCATCGACCAAGATTTCTTAGAAGCGCTTGGTTTCTACCACTATCAAGGCTCTCAATTTGTTGATGATAACGAGCTTCGCGATTTGATGATAGATAGAATTTATGACACATACATTGACGAAGAAGAACTCAGGGTTTGCGATATGACCGTTGCGGAAATAGCCAACTCTTTAGAACCGCGTCCATACAGCAGCCGCGAATTTATTGAAGAAATGGGCAAATGGCTTGTTGATAACAATCGCGGCGAAGGCTCAATCATCAGAACAGCCTACGAAAAGGGAGTGCCAATCTTCGTTCCAGCGTTTTCGGACTGCAGTGCTGGCTTTGGGCTTGTCCATCATCAATTCCATCAAAAAGGCGGCGAAGTGGTATCAATCGACTCCGCTAAAGATTTCCTTGAACTGACAAAGACCAAGATCAAGAACCCAGTTTCAGGTATTTATATGCTTGGCGGTGGCGTTCCGAAAAACTTTACACAGGATATAGTTGTTGCTTGTGAAGTGTTGGAATTTGAAGCTGATATGCACAAGTATGCAATTCAAGTAACAGTTGCAGACGAGCGTGACGGAGCGCTATCAGGCTCAACTTTGAAAGAAGCAAGCTCTTGGGGCAAAGTTTCAACCACTTACGAGCAAATGGTATATAGCGAGGCAACAATTGCATTCCCGCTTATCACTGGCTACGGCTACCACACAGGAGCATATAAAGGCAGACCTGAGCGTCGATTCAGCGATATGCTCAACGAAGAATAATCTTACATTAGCAA
>JAKIZN010000310.1 GCA_022708005.1 Bacteroidota bacterium
AAGCGGAGCGAAGAGGTGAGGAAATATTTCAATATAGCAGATGATAAAGTTACAATTCGCCCCATCGGCAGCGACGAGCTATTGTTCGACAACGACACTCCCGAAGGAAGAAGCTATAGCCGAACCGTCAGGATTGAAATAAGGACGCCTATCGGCGGAAAGTAGGAAATAGCAATAGCCGCAAGGGATTAAGCCACAGGCAATATATCACTCGGCAGCAGATTCTATTAGATGTCCAACATTTTGAAGGTGTTGGACATCTGTTTTTACAGTCAGAATCAGGATTTTCAGGATTAAACCCAAATAATGCATTAGAAACTCTATCTGGTTGTGTATCTGTAAGGAAAAGTTAGGCTTTAAGGTGGGGCTGTCTCAAAAGGTAACAGACGAGAACGTCAGTATGTTCCAGATGTCCTACACCTTCGAGGTGTAGGACATCTATCCTTCCTACCTTTCTTCACCCGGAGAATGTGCCGGGGTTGAGGTCAGAATTTTTATTGCATTATTCTGCACTATTTCGCTAAATTACACATCTGATTAGTCTGCCAACTTCGCGGCAAGCACAGCGGGGAGCTGCTCTATTGCAATGTTGGTTGTTAGCTCGCCGCTATCGGCTATAGATATTGTGCCAGTTTCTTCGGAAACTATTAAAACTACAGCGTCGGTTTGTTCGGTTAGCCCAAGCCCAGCTCTATGGCGAGTCCCGAGATTTTTACCTTTATATTTCGTTAGCTGAGTTAAAGGAAGAATGCACCTTGCGGCAACAACTATTTCATTATCTATAATTACAGCGCCGTCGTGCAGCGGAGACTTGACGTTAAATATCGAGATTAATAGTTCTTTGGTTACGGCGGCTTGGATTCTAATGCCAGTATCGATTGTCATTTGGACATTTTGCGTTCTTGGAAATACAATCAGTGCCCCAACGTGCCTCTCGGACAGCTCTTTTGTTGCATCGAGCACTTCGTCGATAGTTTCAGCGATTTTGGACTGAACAAACATTTTAAATAATTTGCTCCGCGTTATAAGCAACAGCAATTTCCTAATTTCGGGCTGAAATAGAACGACAAATGCAACTAACCAAATATCCGAGATAGTTCGCAAAATCCAATTCAAAGATTTTAAATTTACCACTTCGGATATAAAAGATAAGGCAATAATGATGACAAACCCAAAAAGTGCATGCACCGCAACTGTATTCTTCAATGCCTTATAAAGCCAATAAAATAAAGTAGTAACAATCGCTATATCGAGGACGTCAATAAGCGTTATTGTAAGAAAACCAATCTTTAATAGGTCTATCATTCACTACCTTCATCTTTGGCAACAGGTTTCTTTTTGTGCTTTTCTGTCCCGTTGTCTTCTTTTTCGTAAGCCTTAATTATATCAGCAACTAACTTATGCCTAACAACATCTTTGTTGCTAAACATAACAAATTCTATGCCTTTGATGTCTTTCAAAATTTTATGTGCGTGAATCAGTCCAGAATCTGCTTTGTTTGGCAAGTCTATTTGCGTAACATCACCAGTTATAATGACTTTAGAGTTGGCGCCAAAGCGAGTAAGGAACATTTTCATCTGCGTTTTGGTGGCATTTTGCGCTTCGTCTAATATTATAAAAGCATTGTTGAGGGTGCGACCGCGCATGTAAGCAAGAGGAGTAATTTCAATGATTTGCTTTTCCATATATGCTCGCATTTTCTCGCCCGAGAGCAGAAAGTGCATAGCATCGGTCAGCGGGCGTAGATATGGGTCAATTTTTTCTCTCATATCGCCCGGCAAAAATCCGAGCGATTCGCCTGCTTCGACGGCTGGGCGGGTAATAATGAGTTTAGAAACGTCATTCAGTCGCAAAGCTGCTAATGCCATTGCAACCGCAAGGTATGTTTTGCCTGTGCCTGCGGGACCTATAGCAAAGACCAAATCATTTTTTAGCACTTTTTCGTAATATTCGAGTTGCTTAGGATTTCTCGCTCTGACCAACTCCTTAACACCGTTGAATATAATCGGGTTGCGATTTTTGCCTTTTTCTTCGATTGCTTCTATTGGCTTTGTATCGACAAGTTCAATCACAGTGGAAATATCGCTTTGAAGTATTACCCCATTTCGCTTTAATATATAAGAAAATTCCTTGAAAAGCCTTTCTATAAGCTGAATTTCATCGTGGTGCCCTTTTAAAATGATATTTTCGCCACGCAACAAAACGGCTGTTTTGAAGCGATTTTGTATTAATTGCAAATAATTGTCATTTAGCTCAAATACTGATATTAAGCCAGTATCTTCAATTTTAATCTTCTTTTCTATAATTTCCATATTGCCATAAACGATTGTTGCCTAAATAATTTATTAAGGACGATAACAAAAATAATCAAATTAGCTATATTTTCAAAGTATTTTTGCAAATTAAAAAAA
>JAKIZN010000311.1 GCA_022708005.1 Bacteroidota bacterium
AATGGAGCGCCGGGGAATATGGCTGGAGCAAAAATATCAAATACTGCAAATCCAGCAAACATTAGCCCCATTAGAGCCTCGCCAGCGATTAAGCCAGACGCGAGCAGCACGCCAACGTTTTCCACTCTCGCTTTTTGGTAATCATTATGTCCTCGCTTGTCATTAAACATTTCAACAATGCCTTTGACCAAGCCGCCAATAAATATAGCGAATGTAGTTTCAAGCGGCAAATACATACCAACAGAAACGAGCATCGGGCTTTTGACTTGCATCAAAATAAATCCTACGCCCATAAGCATACCGACTATGATGAGTGGCCAAGCCATTTGCCCGCCCACTATGCCTTGCGATAGTATCGCCATCAAACTTGCCTGCGGAGCAGCCAGCGATTTACTGCCAAATCCGCCTTCGTAGCCTTCTTTTAAGCCTTTTGCGATGTCGCCATCATTAAGGAAAGAAAGCACCGTAAACATTACAACACCAGCAAGCACAACGCCTATGATGTCGCCAATTTGCATTTTCCAAGGCGTTCCGCCGAGTATATGCCCAGCTTTCAAGTCTTGAAGCATTTCGCCAGCCACCGCTGCAGCTACGCAAACAATCGCCGCAACTCCAAGCACAGCCGCAACTCCGCCCGTATCTTTAGTAACCCCTAATGCTACTAGTATCAAAGCAGTTACAACTAGCGCGGTCAGAGTAAGCCCCGAAATTGGATTGTTGCTCGAACCCATAATGCCAACGAGATAGCCCGATACTGCGGCAAAGAAGAAAGCAAGTACGATTAGCAGAGTTGCCGAAACAATAGCAACGAGCATTGATGTTTGGAAGATCCAAAATGTAATTGAAAATGTAGCAATAGCAACAACCGCGATACCTACCATAATCCAGTTAAAAGGAATATCTAGCTCTATGCGGTCGGACACCGAACCGCCGCCTTGTGCAGCTTTTTTTACGTCATTAACAGAGCGGACAATACCGGCAGTTAAGCTTTTTCGCATTTTAAAGAGCGTAAAGCCAGCGCCGACAAGCATACCACCAATTGCTATAGGACGAACGATAAATTTCCAAACTTCAGTCATTTGGAAAATCGGGTCGTTTACGCGTTCGGTTGCCACTGCTAAGTCCAATCCTTTTGTTTGCACGAGGAAGTCTATCCACGCTTGAATATCAAGGAATGGCGAAATGAAATAATAAATAATTGGAGTAAGCAATCCCCAAGCGATAATTCCACCGCTGAAGTTTAGGGCTGCTAGCTTTGGTCCAATAATATAGCCAACGCCCATATAAGCTGGTGAAATGCCCGGGCTGCTAAGCAATAGCCCGCCTTCTCCTTGAAAAGTCGTTCCCGTTACAGTTTGTTTGCTAAACGAAAGGAATTTTTCCCAAGCTGTAGGGAAAATTTTAAATTCGCCGAATAATTTTACTAAAGCGCCTAAGCCCATAGCACCAAACAAAAACTTGGAATTGCCACTTCCGCTTTGTCCAGTTTTGTGAATTTCGGCAGCAGCAACTGATTCCGGATATGGCAGCTCTCTATCTTCCACCATAACTCTGCGAAGCAATGCTACGAACATAATGCCGAGCACGCCACCGAAGACGAGAATGAGCGATGCTGTGATATAATTTGCAGTTGTGAAAAACGGTCGCCAGATACCGGCGATGAAAAATGCTGGGATTGTGAAAATTGCGCCAGCGGCTACCGATTCGCCGATAGAGCCGACTGTTCTTGCGAAGTTCTCTTCGAGGATTGACCCTTTCATTGCTTTAAGTAAAGCCATACCTATAACAGCAGCTGGATAAGTTGCCGCTATTGTCATACCTGCTTTTAGTCCGAGATATGCGTTTGCTGCACCTAAAATAACCGCCATAATTAAGCCTAATATCAAGGCTCTGACAGTCATCTCAGCCATGTTGCTGTCGGAAGGAACAAAAGGAATAAACTTCTTTTCTTCTGACATCTATTACTCCCAATTAGTAAATGAAATATACTGTTTGATTTTAAACCTTTTTCTATAATCACATAAATTTCAAAATACAAAGATATAAAACGATTGACAAATTGCAATGACTTTATTTATAAAATTGCTGATTTTTGTGAAAATACTTTAATTTCTGCAATGTTATTGCCTTGCAAATGCTATGTTTTTTAACAATATTCGTGAAATTTATCCGTTTTAATTTTCAGTTAGCTTAAGTGGCATACCAGTTGATAGAATAATTCAGTATTTATACTTATTATCTATAAAAGTATATATACTTATATTTGTATAATGATAAATAGTGATTAAAGGAAGAAACTTATTAGGGGATATCGATGTTAAAGAGTTATACATACTTATCAGTAGTAGCGATTGCTTTACTATTTGTGAGAGTCGATTTGCACTCGCAAACGGAAAATGTGGGGATAGGCA
>JAKIZN010000312.1 GCA_022708005.1 Bacteroidota bacterium
TGAGCAAGAATGCGGTCAGTGATGTGGTTGTAGTTTTGCCATTTGTGCCCGTTATAGCCACTATCGGATTTTTTGTATGCCGATAAGCATATTCCACTTCGCTTATAATTGGTATTCGCAATGCTTCAGCCCTACGGATAATTTCCGCACTCGGTGGCACTCCCGGCGAGCTGATAATCAGGTCGCAGTTTTTTAGTCCAGTTTCGGTATTTTGCCCAAATTCGCTTTTTATCTGATATTTTGATAGCTCGGCAGCTGTATCTTTGTATAATTCTTGGCTTTTCGATTCTGTCAAAAATACATTGTTGCCTTTTTTTTGGGCGAGAATCGCAGCAGCAACTCCACTTTTGCCCGCTCCAATAACCGTGATATTCATAGTTTTTTGCTTTATATAATTTATCGTAGTGCAAATTTATCTATATAAGTTTATTTGGACAAACAGAAATTCCTAATATTTATTATTAACTTCTATAAAAATAGCTTTTATTATGAATAAAATTTTATTAAGTTTGTAATTATTAGTAAAAACTTTTAGTATTTAATAGCGAATGGGAAATAGGCGTAAGTTTATAAAAGATATTGGTGCAACGGCATTATTTGGGGCTTTGATAGACCCATTATCTGCTTTCTCCAAAGAAAGCCCCGCATCGGAAGAATCTGGCGCTGGACTTTCGACGCCTATTAAATATACAGACATAAAAGGCGATTCGCAAAAGCTCGAAAGGATATTGCCCAAAAGTTTGCAGAAAGGTAGCATCATTGCAATTGCATCGCCCGCAAGCCCTGTGAGCGCTTGGAATATGTCTGCGGCTATAAAAACTTTGACTTCGCTGGGCTATAAGGTGGAAGTCGGTCCAATAGCTAAAAAGCAAAAGAATGAGCATAAATATTTTTCCGCATCCGACGATGACCGCGCCGATGAATTTATGGAGTTTATCAAGCGGGAAGATGTAGATGCAATTATGTGCGGGCGTGGCGGATATGGCGTTATGCGCATATTGCGAATGCTTGATTATGAAGCAATCAAAGCTAATCCTAAAATAATAGTAGGGTTTAGCGATATTACCGCTTTGCTGAGCGCTATACATGCACAAACGGGGATGGTTACTTTTCATGGTCCAGTGGCATGCTCTTCGTTTGATAAATTCACCACTACAAGTTTCGTTTCTGCTGTGGATAAGTCGAAATTTAACGAAAGTGGCAGTATAAAAATCGATGAGTTAATCGCAATCAATAAAGGAAAAGCCGACGGAATAATACAGGGCGGGAATTTAAGGTTAATCGCTTCTACTTTGGGGACTCCTTATGAAATTAACACCGATGGGGCAATTCTTTTTCTCGAAGATGTGTCCGAACACGCTTACGAAATAGATAGAATGCTAACGCAGCTAATGCTTGCAGGGAAATTTGATAATATTAAAGCTGTTGTTTTAGGAAAATTTAAGAAATTAAATGTGAGAAAATCATTTTATCCGAATCGCGCCATGACAATTTTGGAAGTGATTACAGAGATATTCAAACCGCTCGGAGTGCCTTGCGTATACGATTTTCCGTTTGGGCATATAACTTCAAAATTAACTTTGCCCATAGGCGTAGCTGCCACAATTGATGCCGATAAAAAAACATTCCAAATAACCGAACCAGCAGTAATTTAGCTATATGCTGTTTTTCCAGATGTCCTACACCTTCGAGGTGTAGGACATCTATAAAGCAAAATTGTAACGAACCCGAAGGGTTCAAATGTTTGTAGTAATGAATAATCGGCGGTTTATACGACTCCGTAGGAGTCGCATTAGGTTATGCAATCTTATTTTCTACAAACATCAAATCCCTTCGGGATTAAACCCAAATAATGCATCTGACCCCTTATGAGACAGCCCCATCTGGAGAATAGCGGATAGACAAGGAGGCATGCCTCCTTGTCTAAAGATATAGTCAGATAGAGTTTCTGATGAATTATTTGGGATTATTGGGGATAAACATAAACTCCCTTCAGCATTATTTGAATTAACAAAAAAACTGCCCATTGCTTTACGCTATTGGGCAGTTCTTGAATTTTTTTAAGCGCCAATTACATCATTTTCTTATGCAATGGGAATTTCTGAGTGAATCGCTTAACTTCTTCTGCCACTTCTGCGTGAATTGCGGCGTTGTCGATATTAGTCAAAACGCGATCTATTAGCTCGGCAACATAGCGGAAATCATCTTCTTTGAATCCGCGAGTTGTGAGCGCTGGAGTGCCAAGGCGAATACCTGAAGTAATGAAAGGCGATTGCGTATCGAATGGCACAGCGTTTTTGTTGCAAGTGATACCAGCTTCGTCCAAAGCAAGTTGAGCCTGTTTGCCGGTTAATCCTTTATTTCGCAAATCTACTAGCATCAAGTGGTTATCTGTCCCGCCGCTTGTTAAA
>JAKIZN010000313.1 GCA_022708005.1 Bacteroidota bacterium
CTATCGGTAAAAATACTATGTGTAGATGGATAACATAGAAGCACCGCCCCAAAAGCAATACTTTTAGGACGATGCTTACAAATTTTGTAGGTCGACTAATCTATTTTATCTGCATCTTTAGGAATTTCAAAGGATAATTTATCCTCAAAAATTTCTTTCATAGCAATAAAAGTCGGCTTAGGCAATTTATCAAAGTCCCTGCTGATAGAAACTTGATCTTGATTTACGCCTTCGGATTCGTCGGTAGTAGGTATAATGTCTGCCATTCTAGCGTTAAGCTCGCTTTTTATATCGTCATTAATCTGACGAGCGCGGAAGCCCATAGCGACAATAGATTGATATATTGAGCCCTTTGCGGATTCTTTCATACGGACTTCGACCGGATTAATTACATATTTTTCCACTTTATCTCTCCAAAGTAAGGAAATTACAGACTACAAATATAACTAAAAAAAATGAAAAATAAAATTTTTTTTTATAAGAAAATAATTGTAATTTATCAAGCAAAAAGACTATTTTTAGAAAAAACTCCGACGAAATGAAAAAGTTATATTATTCTATTAGTGAAGTGTCAGAACTAATTGGTGAAGAGCAGCATACTTTGCGTTATTGGGAAAAGTTGTTTGAAGATTTAAACCCACGCAAGAACCGCGCAGGCAACCGTGTATATTCTGAAAAAGATTTGCTAACAGTTAGATATATTAAACAGTTGCTGCGAGAAGAAAATTTATCAATCAAAGGCGTAAACGAAAAGTTAAAGCTAATGATGAACGCAAATTTTGACGTTACATTATTCGATAGCCATCATTTATCCGAAATAGTCGAGACAGACAAAGCCAAGCCAAGCGACACGGCTGATGCGACGTATATTAGCAATAAACTCAAAAAAGAGTTTATATCTGTTTTGCGAGAAGTGGTAGATTATTTAGAAGATGATTAGTTTATCCTAAGTCGGTTGCATCATAAGGGTTAAAAAATCAATTTTTTTTTAATAGGGGCTGTCCCAAAAGGTTTCTAATACATTATTTTGGATTATCTTAATCCCGAAGGGATTTGATGTTTGTAGAAAATAAAATCGCATAACCTAATTCGACTCCTACGGAGTCGTATAATGTTAACCTAATGCGACTCCTACGGAGTCGTATAATGTTAACCTAATGCGACTCCTACGGAGTCGTATAAATCTCCGCTTATTCATTACTACAAACATTTGAACCCTTTGGGTTCGTTACAATTTGGCTTTAAGGTGTCCTACACCTCGAAGGTGTAGGGCATCTGGAACATACTGACGTTCTCGTCTGTTACCTTTTGAGACAGCCCCCTGAAGAACAGCGAATAGGCAATAAAAAAATTCCTATTGAATTATTTGAAATCAATATTCTTCAAAATAATCTAAATTTTTGTGATATGTTTCTTCTAATGCGAATAAAGCAATGAAGGCGATAATCATCACGGCTGAACCGACAATTAGTGCAGAGTTTACCATACCGAAATCATACCTTAAATAATTAAAAGAGAGGGTAATCGGAATGGTTGAACCGCGCACAAAGTTTGGCACAGTGGTAGCAACTGTGGCACGGATATTTGTGCCGAATTGCTCTGAGCCAATTGTAACAAATACTGCCCAATAGCCAATAGAAAAGCCAAGAAGTGCGGTGAGCAGATAAAATTGAAATACTGTTAAGCCATTTGTAAATAAATATACGGCGATGAAAATCATAGTCAAAAGCATAAATATTAGGACGGTTTTCTTGCGGCTCTTTATGAATTGACTGCCAAATCCGCTCACAATATCGCCAAACACGAGCCCAATATAAGTCCACATAATTGCTTGTACTCCTTTAACTTTAAGCAGCACAGCAAATTCCGGCGAGAAAGTAATTAAAACGCCGACAACAAACCAAGTGGGCAAGCCAATCAAGATACATTTCATATATTTTATAAATCTATCTTTATGTGTAAATAGGCTGATAAAGTCGCCGCGGCGGACATTTTGCTGATTCATATTCTTAAACATACCGGATTCGAGCATTCTAAATCTCATGATAAGAAGGCAGATACCCAAGGCGCCTCCAACGAGATAAGCAACTTTCCAATTCAAGAAATCGCCAACGAACGCGGCTGTTACTGAGCCCATAATGCCAACTGATGCGACAATAGCGGTGCCGTATCCTCTTTTTTCTGTTGGCAATATTTCGCTTACGAGAGTGATGGCGGCGCCTAGTTCGCCAGCTAATCCAACTCCCGCAAAAAATCGAGCTATCGAATAGCCAATTATATCAAACACAAAAGCGTTCGCAATATTTGCCACCGAATAAAGCATAATCGAGCCGAACAAAACATATAGCCTTCCCTTTTTATCGCCCAATATACCCCAAACGATACCACCAATCAACATTCCAGC
>JAKIZN010000314.1 GCA_022708005.1 Bacteroidota bacterium
GCGAGAAGGGCAATTGCTCGCTCCTTTGCTTGAACTCGACGAGGCGGGGGTTGTGATGTTTACAGATGACGGGAGCTGTGTGGAGAGCGCCGATATGCTCAAGCGGGCTTTTGATTACGCATCAACAAAGGATTTGCTGATAGCGGAGCATTGCGAAGAGCATTCGCTCACGAAAAACTTTGCTATGGACGAGTGCCATCTTTCTTTAAAGCTCGGCTTGAAAGGCTATCCAGCAGTAGCGGAAGATGTAATAGTTGCACGGGATTTGCTGCTAGCTGAGTATTGCGGTGGCAGAAGGATACATTTGCAACACTTAAGCACGGCTAATAGCGTCAAATTTGTTAGAAAGGCTAAGGCGAATGGTTCGCGAGTCTCCTGCGAGGTAACTCCGCACCATTTTACGCTTACGCGGGATTTGCTGGATAGCTACGATACGAATTATAAAATGAATCCACCGCTACGCTCCAAAGATGACGTTGCTGCAATTTTAGAGGGAATAGCAGATGGGACAATCGATTGCATTGCAACTGACCACGCTCCGCACGCATTGCACGAGAACGATGTTGAGTATGAAAAAGCGCCTTGCGGGATTATCGGATTAGAAACAGCACTCGGGCTATCGCTAACTCACTTGTATCATACTGGTTTAATTGGACTTAAAAGGATAGTGGAACTTCTTGCGACAAATCCAAGAAAAGTGTTGAATCTGCCACAGCTCAGGATTGAAGTGGGCGAAATGGCTAATTTGACGATTTTTGCTCCAGACGAAGAATGGATTGTAAATAAAAGCAATTTTGAGTCCATGGCGAGAAATATGCCTTACGACGGGATGAAATTGAAGGGCAAGCCCAAGTATGCTATCAATAATAACAAGGTTTGGGCGTCTAAGCTATAGCGATGAAAATATTTGAGGTGCATTGTGGCTAAAATTAATAATGACGATTTGGATCCGCATCAAGAGCGAGTGCTTCGCGAGATGATTTCCAAAGAAATGCTGAAGAAAATTCAAAATAGAGTGGACAATGAAGACACTAAAGTTTTGAACTCAATCAAGTCGTTGCTAAACGAGCAAACTCAAAAGAAGGCGAAAATTGAGAATAAAATAAAGAACATACTAAAAGAAAAAAAGCAGGAAGGTCAAGAAGATTAGTTTTAATTAGTATGTTTGAGCATTATAATCTGTATTATGTAAACTAAATAATTAACTATTAATTTAAAAGGGTTTCTACTATGCGTTTTGTGTTTTTAATAGGGCTTGTGGTGATGGCTGTTTTGACAAGATTCTTGCCTGTGCCTCCCAACTTCTCCCCTATCATAGCTTTAGCTCTATTTAGCGGTGTTTATTTCGCAAATAAGAAGTTTGCCTTTGCTGTGCCAATGGCTGCGATGCTGATAAGCGACATTTTTTTAGGATTCCACTATGATATGTTTGCAGTTTATGCTTCCTTTGCTTTAATGGTATTGCTTGGCACAACCCTAAAAAAAGCAACTGTCGCCAATGTAGCCTTAAGTTCAATTGGTGGTGCAGTGTTGTTTTTTGTGGTAACTAATTTCTCTGTTTGGATAACTTCTGGCATGTATGCACATAGTTTCAGTGGGCTAATGCTTTGCTATGAAGCTGCAGTGCCTTTCTTTAGAAACACCGTAGCTTCGGCTTTGTTGTATTCCGCTGTAATGTTTGGCGCTTACGAGCTTTCGGCGAAATATTTGCCAGCTCTTGCAACAACAAAGTAGCTGTGCACTGCTATGCTATCGCCACGGTTAGATTTTTTGCTGTCGATTCTATCTTATAAGTGTGCGAGTGCATTTAGCAATGCTTTTAGAGCAAAATACATTGATAATATAAAATAGACAAGGGAAAAATCCTCTTGTCTATTTTGTTAATGTGCAAATCTGCTAAACTTGCAGAAATATTTTGCTATGTGTATTTTTTATTTTAATTTTGCTATGTGTATTTTTTATTTTAATTTTGCTAAACTATTATAAATTATTTTTAAAGGATGATATGAAATTTATCTCCATTTTATTTGTAGCGGTAGTTCTATCTGCTTGTGGAACTATAACCCGCTTTGACCAGACCTGCCTTACTTGCGTTAATTCGCAAAGAATTGCTTGCAAAGGCAGCGACTGCCCCAGCTCCTTTATGGTTGGCACTGATTGCTTAGTTACTATTATCGAAACAGGCGAAAATATCTTTCTCAATGATATTTTGCTAGCCGAAAAGATTCAACCTCGAGGCGGACTGCAAATGACGATAGCAAAAATCAACGGCAGATATTTTGTAATTGGCGAGGGCTTCGCAAATATGTGGATACTATCCCCCGCTAAAAGAAATACGGCTGCTTTGAAATCAGTTGCACTTCCTTCTCGAAGTATGGGCATCGTTTCTTTCGAGTTGTT
>JAKIZN010000027.1 GCA_022708005.1 Bacteroidota bacterium
CCGCCGAAGTGATGTCGCTTCATAACGCCTTGAAATCCTTTGCCTTTGCTTGTGCCACTAATTTTAATTTTGTCGCCTTTCGCAAATTGCTCGACTGTCAATACATCGCCAACTTGATATTCGCTTACCATATTGCGAAACTCTTTCAAGTATCTTCTGGGAGTAACGTTAGCCTTCTTGAATGCTCCCATTAGTGGCTTTGTGATTTTTCTTTCTTCTTTATCAAGAAATCCAACTTGAACAGCCTTGTAGCCATCGCGATCGGGAGTGCGCACCAAGATAACTGGGCAAGGACCTGCTTCCACAACTGTTACCGGAATAGCTATTCCGTCGTCTGAAAATATACTCGTCATCCCGAGCTTTCTACCTAAAAGTGCTGATTTCATTCGATCTTTCTCCTTAAACCTTTACTTCCACATCCACGCCTGCGGGTATTTCCAATCTCATTAGAGCGTCGATTGTCTTTTGAGTAGAACTAAAAATATCTATCAATCTTTTATGAACTCTTGTCTCGAACTGCTCACGCGATTTTTTATCAACGTGAGGAGAACGGTTTACAGTATAAACGCTGCGACGGGTTGGCAGTGGTATCGGACCCGATACCACTGCACCTGTCTGCTTTACTGTCCGAACTATTCTCTCGGTCGATTTGTCAATCAGATTATGGTCGAATGATTTTAACTTTATTCTTATTCTTTGTGTTGCCACTTTACTTTTCCTTAATCATTCCTAAAATAATTAGGAGAAATAGTATTATTCAATAATTTTTGTTACAACGCCAGCGCCAACTGTTCTGCCGCCTTCGCGAATAGCGAATCTCAAACCTTCTTCCATAGCAACTGGAGTGATAAGTTCGATTTCCAAGTTGTCTAAGTTATCGCCGGGCATAACCATTTCAACACCACTTGGCAAGTGAAGCGAACCAGTTACGTCTGTTGTTCTGAAATAGAACTGCGGACGGTAGCCGTTGAAGAATGGAGTATGGCGACCGCCTTCTTCTTTCTTCAATACGTAAACTTGAGCGTTGAATTTGTGGTGAGGAGTAATTGAACCCGGTTTTGCAATAACCATACCGCGTTCGATTTCTTTCTTATCGACGCCACGCAACAAAAGACCGACGTTATCGCCTGCTTGACCTTCATCAAGAAGTTTGCGGAACATTTCAACGCCTGTGCAAGTAGTTTTCTTTTGCAAGCCAAAGCCAACAAGTTCAACTTCTTCAGAGACTTTTACGATACCGCGTTCAATTCTACCTGTTGCAACTGTGCCACGACCAGTAATAGAGAATACGTCCTCAACTGGCATCAAGAATGGCTTATCAACTTCGCGCTGTGGAGTTGGGATATAAGTATCTACTTGCGACATCAATTCGTAGATGCACTGCAATCTTTCGTCATCAGCAGTAGAGCTTTCGTCTGAACCTGCTTCTAATGCTCTAAGAGCCGAGCCGCGAACGATTGGAATATCATCGCCTGGGAATTGGTATGAAGATAGCAATTCACGAAGTTCCATTTCAACGAGTTCGAGAAGTTCTGGGTCAGCAATATCTACTTTATTTAAGAACACAACGATTCTTGGCACACCAACTTGGCGAGCAAGCAAGATGTGTTCGCGAGTCTGAGGCATAGGACCATCAGTAGCAGCGCAAACGAGAATAGCGCCGTCCATTTGGGCAGCACCAGTAATCATGTTCTTTACATAGTCGGCGTGACCGGGGCAATCTACGTGAGCATAGTGTCTGTTTTCTGTTTCGTATTCAACGTGAGAAGTAGCAATCGTGATCCCGCGTGCTTTTTCTTCTGGTGCGTTGTCGATAGAATCGAAGGATCTTACTTCGCCTTTTGCTAATTTTTTGAACAGACCTACTGTGATAGCGGCGGTAAGAGTTGTTTTACCGTGGTCTACGTGTCCGATTGTTCCTATATTTACGTGCGGTTTGGAACGATCAAATTTTTCTTTAGCCATTTTAAAAGCTCCTTAAAATTTTAAATACATTTAAACAATACATATATATAATAATTAATAGTGTCCATTTTTTTGTATAGCCGGTTCATAGTGCGAAAACGTCATCGTGTAAACAGCCCTCCCTTGACTTTGCGAACGGAGTTTTGTTACATATCCGAACATCTCTGAAAGTGGAGCTACACAGCTTATTACTTGCATCGTTCCTCTTTGCGAAATGCCTTCGATCCGTCCTCGCCTAGCGTTCATATCAGAGATAATATCGCCCATATATTCATCTGGCGATACCACTTCGACCTTGAAAACCGGTTCGAGCAATATGGGATTGGCTTGTCTTAAGGCATCTTTCACTGCAATAGTTGCTGCAATTTTATATGCCATTTCTGTCGATTCGCCATCCACATATTTGGAGTCGATTAGCCTTACTTCAACGTCCATCATCGGATAACCGTTTGGACCCACATTTAGCGCCTCTTTGGCGCCTTGCTGAAGTGCGACTGTGTATAATTCATCTAACTGCTTATTAGAAATTTCATTTTTAACTACGATGCCCTCGCCTCTGCCAGTTGGCTTCAAAATCAGCTTTACATAACCATATTGGTTTTTGCTGCCCGTTGTTCTATCGAACAGTCCTTCCTGCTCAACTTCTTTTCCAACTGTTTCGCGGTAAGCCACCATTGGTTTGCCAGCCTTAGCTGGGACATTAAACTCGCGTGCGAGCCTATCGACCATAATTTCTAAATGAAGTTCGCCGACGCCGCTAATTATAACTTGACCGCTTTCCTCATCAGTTTTAAATTGAAAAGTTGGGTCTTCGTCTGCGAGCTTGCCTAATGCTTCGAGCAATCTTTCTTGGTCAGATAGCGTTCTTGCTTCTACCGATTGATTTATCACTGGCTCTAAAAATCTTATTTTTTCAAATAATATTGGCTGATTCTGGTCGCATAGCGTATCGCCAGTTTTGGCAAATCGCAGACCGGGAATAGCGACAATATCGCCAGCAGTTGCTTCTTGTATTTCTTCTCTTCGGTTAGCGTATAATTTCAATATTTTTAGAATTTTTTCCTTTTTATCTGCACCGGGATTCAATTTTGATTCGCCGAGTTTTAAAACACCTGAATAAATTCTAATAATCGAAACTCGCCCCACATAAGGATCGGTTAGCACTTTAAACACCAAAGCTGAAAAAGCTTCATCATCTTTCGGCAAACGCTCGATTTTTTTATCTGGATTTTTAATATCAAACCCAAATGCAGGCTCAATTTCCAATGGAGAAGGAAGATAATCTATGACTGCATCTATAAGCGGTTGCACGCCCACATTCTTTAGCGATGCACCCGTCAGCACAGGCACGATTTCCAAGTCAAGCACTCCTTTCTTCAAGGCAATTTTAAGTTCATTTTCGCTAATTGGTTCGCCACTAAGATACTTATCTATAAGAGCGTCATCAAGTTCGGCAATTTTTTCAATCATCGACTGCCTTGCTTCCTCTGCCTTATGCCTCCAATCTTCTGGGATTTCGCCTTCGGTTTGCACCGAGCCTTGCGACTCCGCCGAAAAGAACATTGCCTTCATTTTGAAAAGGTCGATAACTCCTTTGAAATTATCTTCCGAGCCAATCGGTATTTCGACAGCAACGGGGTTAGCCCCGAGCCTATCGCGAATCATATCAAGCACTTTATAGAAGTTCGCCCCTGTCCTATCCATTTTATTAACGAATGCTATTCGAGGCACTCTATATTCATCGGCTTGATGCCATACCGTCTCACTTTGCGGTTCAACTCCGCCGACAGCACAGAATATCGCAATTGCTCCATCTAAGACTCGCAACGAACGTTGCACTTCGGCTGTAAAATCGACGTGACCGGGAGTATCGATAATATTTATCAAATAATCTTTCCAGACAACTGGCGTGCAAGCCGACATAATAGTAATACCACGCTCTTTTTCTTGCTCCATAAAGTCCATAAAGGCATTACCTTCATCGACTTCGCCCAGCTTATGCAAATATCCTGAGTAGAACAAGATTCGCTCGGTGGTGGTCGTCTTGCCTGCGTCGATATGAGCCATTATTCCGATGTTTCTGATGTTTGCTTTATTACTTGTTATCGGCATAATTACACACAATCAGGCTAATAAATTGACAAAGAACGTAAAAATAAAAACTACCATTTGAAATGAGCAAAAGCTTTATTTGCTTCTGCCATTCTATGGGTATCTTCCCGCTTTTTCACCGCAGAGCCTTCGCCTTTGGAAGCAGCCATAAATTCGGCAGCCAGACGCAAAGCCATCGAATGATCGCGACGGGCTTTAGCATAATTTTTAAGCCAGCGGATAGCAAGAGCTATACGTCTTTCCTCGCGGACATCAACGGGAACTTGATAAGTAGCACCACCAACACGGCGAGAGCGCACTTCAAGAAGTGGAGCCACATTTTGCATAGCCTTGTGGAACACTTCAAGCGGGTCTTGCTTCGATCTTTCTGCAATCATATCGAAAGCGTCATAGACTATCCTGCGAGCAGTATTTTTCTTCCCGTCAAGCATAATATTATTAATGAACCTCGATACAATCGGATCGCCATACTTCGGATCCGGTAATAGTGGGTGTTTTTCTGCCCTTCTCTTTCTCATATCTTTCTCTTAATTCATTTTTTCGTTAGTAAATTACTTTTTACCAGCAGGTGCGCCAGCTTTCCCAGCTTTTGGACGCTTCGAACCATATTTAGAGCGACCTTGCTTCCTGCCATCTACGCCCTGAGTGTCAGCTGTACCACGGATTATGTGATAACGAACACCCGGCAAATCTTTCACTCTGCCGCCGCGAACAAAGACTATTGAGTGCTCTTGAAGGTTATGCCCTTCACCCGGAATATATGCCGTAACTTCTATTTGGTTCGACAATCTCACGCGAGCAACTTTCCTTAATGCCGAGTTCGGTTTTTTCGGCGTTGTTGTGTAAACACGAGTACAAACTCCCCTTCTCTGAGGACAGTTGTCCAGAGCGGGCGACTTACTTTTATAGGTAACTTTTTTCCTACCTTTTCTAATTAATTGGCTTATCGTTGGCACTCAAACGTCTCCAATTTATAACTTTTTTAAAATTTCCTTGTTACAGAGCTAGCAAAACTACGGAATATTTTTTTTTAATCCAAATAAATTTTTGATTTTTTTGAAAATATGTTGTTTTTTTTACTTTTTATTGCAAATTATGGCAAATAGCAAACATTCTTGCGAACTATGCACTTAAGAAATATTTGACTGTAACAATAAATTTTATGATTTTTTGAGGATTTGCGGCTATTATTTTTTAGATTTCGCGAAAAGCTATTTTGCCCCCACCATTCTATTCCATCAGGAAACCATACTCATATACTTTTGGCTCAATCTTGCGAGACAAAAATTTCAGCTTCTTTTGTAGGCAATGTAGTAATTTAGCATAACGCTCATCTTCGCTCTTGCTGTTCATTCTGCCTAAATCATTTCGACCTTGAAAGTATTCTTTTATATCATACAGCGAAGCATTTACATCGCAATTCGGCTGACTATGGTAATATTGCCATAGCCGTCGCCCTGCATTAAATACCGCTTGGGATTCTTCCGAAAATTCTAACGGCGACGTGCGCGGCTCTGCGTCATCATACAAACCGTTGCTTTCCTCCGGCTTTAATTTCCCTTGCAAAAACTTGCTCATAAAATTACTATCAAATTTCTCACGCGAGCTAACTTCCTGCTCTGTAAAAGGTATCCAATGATTTACGCCATTTTTTGATGATATTTTATTCTGACTATGAAATAAAGTAAAAGCGAGGCAATCATTTTGAAACTCTATATCCTTCTCCCACTTATTATTAGGATATAAAAATTGGTCTCTATCGTTCAGCCAAGTAGATGCAATGCAATGACGAACAGAAAAATATACAGAAATTGGGATAATATTGCGCTTTGAGACCACAAAGCAATATCGCTCTTGTTGCTTACTGAGAATCGCTAATTGGGTATTGTGCTGAATATCTGGAGCACAGCTAACCATCAGCCCTATTTCGCTGCCAGCCGGCTTATTGAAATCCACTATCCACTTATTAATGCTCTGCGGCAAATTGCCGTAAAACCTCTTCTTGCCTAAATATTTTCTATCTTTATCATAAACAGCGCAAACAACCCGTTTCATCCTCTCTTTTTTGCTCAAATCCCAAAACGTAAAGCCTATTGGAAACTTACCCTTCACATTATCGAAAGTGTTCGCTGGAACAACAAAACCTTTCATATATTTTGCTAAAAAATACTCTCTAAACTTAACAAAATTCGTCCCTTGAACAAATTTTAGCGTTGAAAATTGTGCCAGCAAGCAACCGGGTATCTTATCATACACTATCGACATAAATAGTGCAAAAATTTCATTAGAAGCATTGCCGATTTTTGATTTATAATAATCATTCGCTTTGTGAATAATCGAAACTCCTGCTTTGTTCTTGCCAGTCCCAGCTATTGTAGTGGCTGTAGTCGCTTCCGCATAAGGTGGATTAATATAAATAATTAGCTTCGCTCGCTTTATAGGATCTTTGATTATATTTTGCAATGGCTGCGGCAATTTCTCAAAATCATCATTCAAAAAATCAAATTGAAAAACATGCTCTTCTAATAAATTCGCTCCATTCTTAATGCGGTCTTTCATCACCTCCACATCTTGCTTATCAAGAGTAGAAGCCCAAATATTATATTTGTTCGTCAAACCGTGAAGCAAATTCCCTGTGCCAGTGGCACAATCCCACACGTAATATTCGTCTTGCCAGTCGCTACCCAAAGCGTCGGCTATATATCGCTGAGACAGCTCTACCCATATCTGCGGTGTAAAAAAGCTACCCTTACGCTCCCGAATATCCTGCGGAACTAACAAATCTCGACGCTCAACTATATAATCCCAATATTCCTCTCGTGGAGGACGCTCATAACGATTCCAAAATTGAGTATGAGCCAATTGACCATCCAAAAATGATGTACTTTTCGAGACAAACATCCCCATCTCGTCAAATTTCCTATCCAATTCATAGTGGTCACGCTTCAGCAATACAAATAATTTCTCTTTCAAAGTGAAATTATCTTGTGAAAGCAAATCTGCAAGGTAAAAATCGCCATCGATAATATTTGATTTCTTCGCTATTTCCCAATTTACTGCAATAGATGGCTTTACGTCTTTTAGCCATTTATTATAAATAATCATAAAATTATTTTTATCTATTTGGGTCTTGCTTATGCCAAATTTCCCAACTACAAAATTTTCCTTGATGAACTTTTTTAGCTCACGCTCGTCGCCATCATATTCAAAAACAAGGAGACTATCATCTATAATTGCAGATACTTTTTTATGGATTAATTTAAATTCTTTGCTATCGTAATTTGATGGTGCTACGTTCCAATTAAAATCGTTAATATAAAAAATATCGCTGATTTCGCTGTATTGTATAAAAGCAATTTTTTCGCTATCGAAGGCGCCCAACATCGCAGGTGGCAGATATTTATCGAAAATTCTGGCTTTGCCGATAGTGAGAATTAATTGCGATAGCGACTTGCAAACATCAGAATCGCCCGTTTTAGCCTCAGCCCATAGAAGTGATTCTTGCTCTAAAGCATTTTGCCCGCTTTGGTGCATCGCAACACAAAAATCAATATCGCCGATTATTCTGGTGCAATCATATTGCCAAAAAATATCCTGCGCTACCCTATTCTTTAGCTCTTCTTCTCTGATGTTCTGATATTTCATATAATTAACAAAATTGAGTAACCCTATTTCCCAAATATAAGATTATTTTTGCAAAATATGGGAAGAATAATTTTGCGGTTTGTCCTATAAATCGCTATTTCTCTGCCCATTATAAAAATTCGTAACAAATGAAATTATTTTTCGTATTTCGACATTTATCGATAAAATAATACTTGTTTTGTGTCGTTAAAAACTAAATTAGTTTTTGTAGTTTTGTAAAAAAGGAAAAAATTGGAAGTAAAAGAAAGGATATTAACAATAGCGCTCGGCGAGTTCTCAAGGCTTGGCTTCAGAAATGTGAGAACAGACGAGCTTGCGCAAAAAATAGGCATTAGCAAGCGCACGCTTTATGAGCATTTCCCTTCGAAAGAGCAATTGTTTGAAGAGGTTGTGGATCGTGAATTAGATAAATTAAGAAAGCTTATCGATGATATTGTTGTAAGAATAGAAAGCGATTCGAATGTAAATTTAATTGACGAGCTTCGCAAAATTTGGCAAATAGACGCAAGTTCATCTATTAATTCAACGCAGACATTTTTCAATGATGTGCAAAAATTCACCTCGCAAATATGGAGCAAAATATCCAAGTTCAGACAAAATGTAATCGAAGCAAACTTTACGCGTATTTATAACATAGGCGTAAAGCAGGGAATTTTCAGGAGCGACCTTAATGTCGATATTCTATCGCTTGTGCATATTACAATTGTCCAGCAAATACTCAATCCCGAAGTTTTGCTAACGCTTAACTATTCGCCCAATGAGGTGCTGGATTCTATCTACAGCTTATTATTCCGAGGAGTGCTCACGGCAGAAGCCCAGCGCAGCATTGCTTGCAAGTAAATACGAAATTGTGTAACTAACTAATAAATTATCAATGAAAAGAAAGATTTTTATCATTTCGCTACTCTTGTTGTCTTCAAATTTTCTGCTATCGCAAACCAAGCAGTATAGCTTGGAAGATGCGATTAGAACAGCTTTGGAGAACAACTACGAGACAAAATCGCGATTGCTCGAAATAACCAAAGCTCAGGCGGCAGTCAGCGAGGCTTATGGCTATGCTTTGCCGAGTGTTGATTTTAAAACTGGATTTAACCATTTTTTAGAAACTCCTAAAATTCCATTTCCAAATTTTCAATCAATGCTAACAAACGCAACCTACAGCATTTTATTCGACGAAAACGTTCTGCCACGAGACAATTCCAAGTATATGCCGATGACTACTACTCTGCAAAGTTTCACGCAGGCTAATAGCTACGAAGCGGCAGTGCAGTTTTCGCAAATACTGTTTAACTCCGCAGTTTTAGAAGGAATTGGAGCGAGCGGCACATATCTGCAAACGTCTAAAGTGGCTTTGAAAGCTAATATTGCAAGCACGGTAAATGCAGTTAGAAAAAGCTTTTATACAGTAATATTAGCAAAGCAGCTATTGGAAATAACAAACGCTAGCTTTGAAAATGCAAAGAAGAATTTGGCAAGCGTGAAGGCATTGGAAAAGCAAGGTCTTGTGTCAGAATTTGATGCACTGCAAGCAGAGGTGCAAGTAGAAAACATTCATCCGATAGTGCTGCAAATAGAAAACACATTGAAAATGGCAAAAGAGTCCTTTAAGCTAACTTTAGGTCTACCTCAAAATGAAGATATAGACGTGCTGGGCGAGCTAACTTTCAGCGATGGGCAAGTGCCCGACGTTTCAGAGGCGGTCAATCAAGCTATGGGAAGCAATTATGATATTTTAACATTGGAGAATAAGCAAAAGGTTGATAACGCATTTGTAGAAATTACACGCTCTGAGTATTGGCCCACTTTGGTAGCTTTCGGCAGCTATTCATTAAACGGCACATCGAACAATTTGAAATTTCAAAATTATAGAAGCGCTATGATTGGAATAAGTTTGAATATCAATTTGTTTAGCGGTATGCGAACAAAAAATAAAGTTGAGCAAAGCTTAATCGACGTTGAAAAAACTGAGATGCAAATAAACCAGCTACGCCATGCTATTGCATTGCAAGTAAAAAATCAGATAAATGAACTTGAGCGAATTAAAAGCAACGTAGAAGCTCAAGAAAGAAACGTCAGGCTTGCCGAAAAAAGCTACGAGCTTTCTACCATTCGATATAGAGAAGGCACAGGCAATCAGCTTGAAATACAAAATGCCGATTTAGCACTTCGTCAAGCAAGGACTAATCTGCTAAACTCATATTACGATTTCACTACTGCAAGAAGCGAACTCGAGACTCTCATTGGAAATGTTGACGGAAAATACTTTGAAGTTTATTCCAAATATTTAGATAATAAAGATTAAAAAATAAATAGGAGAAAAATTAAAAATGTTTGCATTTAAGGCAAAAATTAAAAACACATTAGTTTTACTTGGCGCAGTTTCGATATTGCTTTCTGCATGCCAAAGAAAACTTGAACCGGGGAAAAGTATTGAGCAAATACGATTAGAAGAAGGCGTCCCAGTACGAATTATGACAATCGGAGAAAGAGAGTTTAGCAAAGATTTAACCTTCTTTGCAAAAATATCTGGCATAAAAGAAACTATGCAGCAAGCGATGATTGGCGATAAAATCGTTAAAATTCGCGGCAAAGTAGGCTCAAGAGTTGGAGAGGGACAAGTGGTAGTAGAGTTTCCAAAGGATAATCCGACTATCCAATTCGAGCAAGCAAAACTCGGCTACGAAAATGCAAGAAAATTATACGAAAGAATGAAGCACTTGCTGATGGAAGGCGAAACGTCGCAGCAAAACTTCGATAATGCCGAAACGCAATACTTAGTTGCAAAAAGAAATTGGGAATCTGTGCATAGGTTAGTTTTAATCGAATCGCCTATTTCAGGGATAATTACTCAAATGCTTGTGAAAGAAGGCGATAAAGTTAAGGCTGGCGATAATCTATTTTCGGTAGCTCAATTAGGCAAAATGATGGCAAAGGTATGGGCTTCGGCTTCTGAAGTGCAATATATCAAGCAAGGCATGGAAGTAACAATGAATATTAACGGCGATGAGTTCCAAGGCAAAGTGGCAATAGTTGATTTAGCTATGAACCAAGCACACAACGCGTTCGGAGTAGAAATACACTTCGATAATCCGCAAGGAAAAATCAAGAGCGGAGTTACTACCGACATAAAAATTAACGCTTACAACAACTCCAATGCACTGATGCTGCCGCGAAAAGTCATTGTGCGCGATGGCGACGATGCTTTTGTATACGTAGAAAAAGACGGCAAGGCAGAGCGACGCATAGTCAAAACTGGTCTTGAAAGTGGAATAGACGTAGAAGTCAAAAGCGGACTAAATCCGGGCGATAAAGTTGTTACCGAAGGCATTGCTTTGCTACGCGACGGCTCAAAAGTAAAAATTGTAAACTAAGGGGAAGGAAATGAAAATTGCGCAAACGTCGGTCAATCGACCGATTATGATGAGTATGCTTATTATAGTATTTGTGCTTTTCGGCGGTCTATCTTTTTATAACTTAACGCTGAACCAAATGCCCGACGTGCAGATACCATTTGTTACAGTTTCTACAGTCTATCCC
>JAKIZN010000315.1 GCA_022708005.1 Bacteroidota bacterium
ACTCATCGTTGAACTGCGGATTTGTTAAATCAACTCGATAAAAAGGATTAATGTTAAGATGCTGATATTTCTCTGGATGCAAATCCCCGCAAACAAGATTAAAATCTTTACTATAAATTTTCTTTACAAAATTTATTTCAGGCGCCACAATAAGCGCATTTTTGCCCGCCAGATTACTCAAAAGCCCTAACTCTTTCATAAATAAATATAAATGCCTCTCGCGGTCGTGGCTGTTGCAGTGCGGGCAAAGGAAATTTTGCGGGTCGCTACCGATAATATCGAAATTCCTAACAAAGGCGCTGCCTGCATTTCCCTGCCAAGGCAGAAAGCTATCAACCGCTTGATTGCATAAGATGCAGTATTTACGCTCTTTTGCAGAAAAAAGATAGTTCTGGCTCATTTTTATCCTAATTAATATTTTTCATTAAATAAACGTCTATGTAAAGAAAATAATTTAGCAAAGCACTTTATTATCAAATGCTATGATTTCAATATATTTTAATGTAACTTTTACTAAATGAAGAATCTTAAAAAACTTTTTCCATACTTAAGGCGTTATAAAAAAAGGATATACATCGGATTTATATTCGTAACAATCTCGAATATTTGCTCAACTTATCTGCCGCGGATAGTTGGCGAAACAGTTGATACAATTGGCAGTAGCGGCTTTTCGCAAGATTTTATATTAAAACAAATCGCATATATTTTGCTGCTTACTTTGGGCAGTGGCTTGTTTATGTTCCTTACTCGCCAAACTATTATATATGCATCGAGGCTTATCGAATACGATTTGCGATTTGATTATATGAATGTGGTGATGTTTCAGCCATTGAGCTTTTTTCAGGAAAACTCTATCGGTTCGCTTATGGCACTCGCGACAAACGACATCCCAGCGGCACGCGAATTTTTAGGACCAGCCGTGATGTATGCCGCAAATACACTTACTACATTTCTATTTGCGTCTTATTTTATGTTCTCGCTTAATATAGAAATGACTTTAGTGGCTTTGCTGCCGCTGCCTTTTATAACGCTTTCGACTTATTATCTCGGCAGAAAAGTCCATATTGCTTCAAAAGCCGTTCAAGACGAATATGCGAATCTGACTCGGCAATCACAAGAAACTATTTCTGGCGTGAGAATCATCAGGGCTTATAATCGACAAAATTACGAGCGAAAATTATTTTCGGATATTTCGCGCGATTATATGAATAAGAATTTGAAGTTAGCGCGTCTGCAATCGCTCTTTGCTCCAGCGATGGCTGTGCTGGTCGGCATTTCCTTTGTGCTCGTGCTTGGTTATGGTGGCTATTTAGTAATTAATCATAGAGCTACGCTTGGCGATTTAACTCAATTTTTCATATATCTTACGCTGCTGATTTGGCCAGTTGCGGCGATAGGATACATTACAAATATTATACAAAGGGCATCTGCATCAGCTGTAAGGCTTTCCGAACTTTATGATAAGACTATCTCGCAAGATGCAGAAAACGGCGGCGCAAACGGCGACACCACTATATCCGCAGGCGAGATAACTTTTGAAAATGTATCGCATACGCATAACGGCAGTTCAGCTAATTCCTTGAATAATATAAATTTGAATATAGCCGCTGGAACTTCGATAGGCATTGTTGGACCTGTCGGGAGCGGCAAGTCAACTATTGCTAATCTTATACCAAGATTGTACAGCCCAAGCGAAGGCTCAATCAAAATTGACGGAATAGATATTGAAGCAATGAGCTTAAAAAAGCTAAGGCAATCAATAAGTTACGTTCCGCAAGAAACATTTCTGTTTTCAATGTCGCTGCGAGATAATCTTCGCTTTGGCAATCCAGAAGCAAGCGAAGCTGATATTATCGAGGCAGCAAAAGCGGCGGAGTTGCACAGCGAAGTAATGTCGCTCGAAAGAGGCTATGATACTATTTTAGGCGAGCGGGGCATTACACTTTCCGGTGGGCAAAGGCAACGGACAGCGATTGCACGAGCATTGCTTAGAAAGCCCAAAATACTAATACTTGACGATGCACTTTCGGCGGTAGATGCGTCTACTGAAGAAAAAATATTATCTAATTTGAAAAAGTATATATTAAATCAGACGACTATCATTATATCGCATAGAATTTCGTCAGTGCGGAACGCTGATAATATCATAGCTATTTCCGATGGCAAAATTATCGAAATGGGAACAAGCGATGAACTATTGGCTTTAGACGGTTATTACGCAAATATATACAAAAAACAGCTGCTCGAAGAAGAAATTGCAAACGCATAAGAGCAAGTTATTTGCCGCTGCATTTGCATAGTTTCAAATTAAAGCATTTGGGCTTCGTCTTTGGGCTTTGAAATATTTTAATTTTATAGGAAAATAAATGGCTTTT
>JAKIZN010000316.1 GCA_022708005.1 Bacteroidota bacterium
TATGCAATCTTATTTTCTACAAACATTAAATTCCTTCGGGATTAAAATAAACCCAAATAATTAATAATTCAAAGTTCCAGTTTTATAAATATATCCGGGAAGCGTTCTATCAAAAAAGGCGCTCACTTCTTTAGCAAGAGCTATTAATTTTTCCAAACTAACATCTTTTCTTTTGCCCATTCGATAAAAATAGTGCAGCATATCTTCTGTGGAAACGTTCCCAGCAGCAGTTTTGGTGAATGGACAGCCGCCTAACCCGCCAAATGCTACTTCAAAAGAGTCAACTCCAGAATTAATCGAAGCAAAAACATTTGCCATACCGAGCCCATAAGTATTATGAAAATGGCAAGTTAGCTCTGCTTCGGGGCATCTACTTTTTATTTCGCCAAATAAATGCTCGACTTGCTGCGGATAGGCATGCCCAGCCGTGTCGGCTAAACTGATTTTTGTTAGTCCATTTTCTAAGTATTTATCAATTATTGATAGCACTCTGCCTTCGTCTATTTTTCCTTCAAAACCGCACCCAAACGCACTTTGCACCGAAACTTGCACTTGATTGCCTGCTTGCTTTGCATCGACTGCCATTTTAATAATGCGATCTTGAGCTTCATGGCTAGACATTCCAGTATTTTTCTGGCTATGCGTTTCGCTTGCCGATATTCCCATGCAAATCATTTCAACTCCAACGGCAACTGCCCTTTCTAATCCGCGTTCGTTCAAGACAAGTCCAGATAGAATTGGGCGTCTGCCCTCTGGATATCGCTCCCGAATAATTTTAAATAAGTCATCGGTATCAGCCATTTGTGGCATTTTGCTTGGATTTACAAACGACCCAAGTTGAATAATATCAACATTTGCTTCGATTAAAGATTCAATCCATTTGATTTTAGTTTCTTGCGGGACTACTTGTTTTTCCATTTGAAGCCCGTCCCTCATGCCGACTTCGTGGATAATAAGCTTGCTCATATAGATTCTCCCAATTTAAAATAAAGGAAAAGTAAAATTACTACTTTTTTTTAATTTTTGTTGCTAAAATCTGCTTTTACTTGCTAATTTACAAACTTTTCGCCAAAATATCTATTGCAATGCAAAAGCAAAAAAAGCTGACATCTTTAGCCAGCCTTTTTACAGTAAATTTATGCTTTAAGATTTTTAGCTGAATTAGCCAGCGTTTAACGCCTCAGCACCGCCAACGATTTCAAGCATTTCTTTAGTTATGGCTGCTTGTCGGGCTTTGTTGTATTGAAGTTCAAGCGAGCTGATTAAATCGTTAGCATTTGTGGTAGCCTTTTCCATAGCCATCATACGTGCCGCTTGTTCGGCAGCATTGGATTCAAGCAAGCTACGCCAAACGATAATATCCACTAATTTTGGCAACAAAACATCGAGTATACCGCTCTTTGCAGGTTCAAATATATAATCGATAGACGACAGCGATTCATTGCCCGCTTTTGGCTCTATTGGAAGAAGTTGATGCAATGATGGGACTTGCTTAATTATATTGATGAATTTGTTGTAATAAACAAATACCTTATCCATTTTTCCATCTAAAAATAAATCGACAACGCTTGCGACTATTTCTGTGGCGCTACTAAATTCAAGCGATGTAAAAATTCCGGGGAATTCTGCTATCGCATTGCGTTCAATCCGCTTTATATACCCAACTGGCTTCTTGCCGACTGGTATGAAGTGATATTTAGCTTCTGGGTATAGTTTGCTTAGCGAGTCGGATATTTCGATAGATAACGCTTTGAACATATTAGAGTTAAAGCTGCCGCATAGCCCACGGTCGGAGCCAATGAGTATTATAGCTATATTGTTGACTTGATCTTTTTTCTCAGAAAGAGGATTTGAGTAATCGCCCGCATTAGCTATCAGTCCAGCCACCATATCTTCGAGTTTCGTAAAATATGGGCGAGCGGATTCGACTGCCTGCTGAGCTCTTTTCATTTTTGCTGCAGAAACCATTTTCATAGCAGAAGTAATCTTAGCCGTGCTCTTTACAGCAGAAATCCTTTGTTTTATGTCTCTTAATGTAGCCATTCTTTTCCCTTATTGATTACAGATATTGACTATCTGCCATTAAATAATTTTTCACGTAATCTTCAACCGAACTTTCGAGAGAGCTGAACTGAAAATTCGGCAATCTATTTTTTAGTTTTTTGACATCGGCGAGAGTAAAATATTGATATTGATGAAGTAAATTATCTGGCATATCAATATATTCGATAATGGGATGCCTACCCATTGCAGAAAATACGCTCGAGATTAGTTTATTCCAAGAGTTTGCTTCGCCAGTGCCAATATTAAAAATTCCATTAATAGAGCGATTTTTTAGTAGCAAATACATTATATCCACAGTGTCTTTTACG
>JAKIZN010000317.1 GCA_022708005.1 Bacteroidota bacterium
GCCAGACATAACTTCATCTATCACAGGGAAATAAGAATCATAGAGCGGATTTTGCTCGAGAAATTCAAAAGTTACGTTGCTATTGAAAATTACTTCGCCGCTATCGGGATACTCAAGCCCAGCTATGATTCTCAGCAAGGTCGATTTGCCAATGCCATTCCTGCCAATAAGTCCGACGCGTTCAAATTGCTCCATTCCAAACGATACGTTTTCAAAAAGAACGTCTCTATCATAAGTTTTTGAAAGACCTTTCGCCGAAAATATTGTCATAGTAAAAATTAAAATAAATAAAAAAACAACCGCTGTAGCTGGCATTGCCACAAAAACAATCATCAAGCACTACTTTTGCCAAAATTGCTTTGCAGCAAATTTAGACTAATCCCAAGGAAGTCCAATTTTTATTGGAATTGCCTTAGGAGTATAGCTAACAACAAGCGGTTTCAGCTTGTTAATCAAATACAGCTCCACTCCGCTTCTTTTGACTGCGCCAACTTCTGCCCAAGTAACGAATACTCCTATGTTTGCAAAAGCATGTATGGCTATGTCTGACTTTGCAGACATAAGCATAGAGCGAATAGTGCCAGAGCCTACTTTTAGCACTTTTCTTTCTTTGGCTCCAGTCCAAATAATGAACACGCCTTCTGCTTTTTTCAAAACTTCGTGTTCCATATCAAGTTTGAATAAATCGCACCAGACATCGCCTTTGCATTTATACCATAAATTTGCCATATTAATCCTAAACTTTTAAGAAAAATTTAATTACCCAACTCATTCAAAAGCTGTGCCAAACTATTCTCCCAAAACAGCAATTTTTTGCACGCTGCCCGTATTGGAAATAGAAGAACTTGGCACAACAAGATAAACGCCACCACTCACTTTTTTATTGTTAAAATCTCTGCCGTTCCATATTGCCTTTCTGCCTTGCGCTTTTATTGTTTGCACTAATTCGCCATTAATAGTTATAATTTTCACTTCTGATTCGGCAGTAAGCCCGTCGATAGTCATACTCTCGCTTTTCTTTAAATCAAATGGCTGCGGATAGCAAATAATGTCGTAATCATTTTTGGGAGCTACAGAAAGCGAGCTGAACGAATACAAACCTTGCTCAGTGCCGACATATATCAAGCCTTTGCTAAAATCGCCGGCAAGGGATAAAATATTATCGGTGAGCAAGGGAGAATTTGATTTATTGATATTCGCAACAACTTCGTAAGCATCTTTGTTTAGCACCCAAATACCAGTGGCAGTGGCTACCCAGATATATCCAACAGGGTCTATCATTAAGTCGTTGATTTTCTGATTATTTAAAAATGAAATAGCCCTTATTATTAACGCTCCCTTGCTTAATGCAGCAGTTGGATTGATTATCACGCTCATCCCTTGCCTGAAGCCAAGCCATATCCTGCCATACGCATCTTTTTTCATTACCGTTGGAGAATTGTCTGGAAGTCCGCTGTGGGTGGAAGTAGAGACCATGCCGCAGATGTCGTCGTTGCTATTGTCGGGCGTGCCTCGCTCGTTGAAGTAAAATATCCCTATTCCTTCGCCGGGATAAGAGCCTATCCATTTTGTGCTGCCATTATCAATAGCAAGTTTTAATATCCTACGTTCATTAGAAATATAGCAGTTAGGATAAGCCTCTGAATTGCCGTCCTTATCTATGGCTACTAGTGCTGGACCAATCGTTTGATTGCCCCAATTGGTGCACCAAGCTGTGCCTTTTGAATCTACCTTGCAATCTCCAATAACTAAAAATTTATCATCAGGTCCTTTTGAACCCATAAATTTTTCATTTGTTTCGGAGTAAAAGTCAAATATCACGCTATCTTGGTATGGGTCTGCCACTGCGAGCCCGCCACCAAAAGAGCTTGTATAAATTTTTCCATTTGGCTGCAAACTTATCTGAAAGAAATTATCTCCTTTGAAATCAGGAAATAAACTTGAGTTATAATTTTTCCATTGCTGATTTGCAAAGCAAGTAATTCCGCCATGCAAATAGGAAGCGCTTAGGTGGGCTGATACCGTCCAAAGTTTGCCCTGCTCGTCGACTGCCATCGACGAAAACGAGTTGTTATAAGGCGAATTTGGCAGATAAACTTCGTCGGGCAACCCTTCTTGATAAAGCGTAATGCCTTGGGTCGTGCTGAAAATCATCTTGCCCGCTATTTTTCTATCTGCTATATTATTGATTTGCTGGTGCGAGAAATATGAATTATCTAAATGCTTTATTCCATATTCGGTTACAGCTAATAATTCGCTTGCCTCTGCTTTTAGCTGATAAATTTCTTCCTCAAAATTTTGCTCAAGCCTTAAACTATCGCCATCAAGCGAATATATGTGATTTTTTGATGCAAAGAATAATTGCCCGCCAT
>JAKIZN010000318.1 GCA_022708005.1 Bacteroidota bacterium
GCCCGAACCCAGAAATTGCAAGATAAACAATTTTAGGATTAATTTCGGAGAGCTTGCTATAGCCTATCCCCAACCTATCCATAACTCCCGGCCGGAAATTTTCTACAACAATATCTGCCGTTGCAACTAACTTTAAAAAGATTTCCTTAGCTTCTTTTTCTTTTAAATTAAGCGTAAGCGATTTTTTATTAGCATTTTGTGCAATAAAACTTGTTCCCATTAACTTATTATTATAATCGCTGACGCAGCCTAACTTTCTCGCTAAGTCTCCACCCTCAGGATTTTCAATTTTGATAACTTCTGCTCCAAGTAAAGCCAAATGTAGCGTTGCAAAAGGTCCAGAAAGTACATTTGTTAAATCAAGAACACGGATACCATCAAGAATTTTCATTTCGCCTCCGAAAACTTACAATTTGATAAAGTAATCAAATAAAAGCCTACTTGCTACACATAGCAATAGTATGCCCAACAAGATTTATAATTATGTGTGATTATTTCACAATATACACAAAAAGCACTAAGCTTAGCTTTTCTCATTTCTCCTTTTAAGGGCAGCCTTCACAAAGCTAATAAATAGCGGGTGCCCCGTTACAGCTCGCGACTTAAGCTCTGGATGAAATTGCACGCCCACAAACCAAGGATGGTCTGGCAATTCCATTATTTCTGCTAATGAACCATCGGGCGAAGTGCCGCTTACCACCATACCGTTTTGCTCAAGTACCTCCCGAAACTTATTGTTTAGCTCGTAACGATGCCTATGCCGTTCAGATATATTTTCTTCGCCGTAGGCTTTAAAAACCAACGTATCTTTTTTCAAAACGCAGGGATAGGCGCCTAATCTCATCGTTCCGCCTTTTTCTTTAACGGACTTCTGGTCTTCCATAATATCTATGACGCAGTAGTCATTGGCTTCAAATTCGCCGCTTGTAGCTTCGGGCATTTTGCACACATTGCGGGCAAATTCAATTACTCCGCATTGCATTCCAAGGCAAATGCCAAAATATGGTATTCCGCTTGTGCGAGCATATTCAATAGATGCTATCTTGCCCTCAACTCCACGCTGCCCAAACCCTGGACCAACCAATATGCCATCTAATTCAGATAATAAACTCGCGGCGTTGTCTTTATTTATTTCTTCCGCATCTATCAATTCAATCGCGACCTTGCAATTATTGATTGAGCCAGCATGTACAAAGGCTTCTATTATACTTTTATATGAATCTGAATATTTGGTGTATTTTCCAATAATAGCAACCTTTATCTCGTATTTAGGCGATTTTATCTTGTCAACAAACTTTTTCCACGCACTAATATCAAGCTCGTTCAAAGGCAAGCCCACTTTATTTAATATTATTTTTTCGAGTTCTCGCCCTGCAAACATCATCGGAACTTCGTAGATAGTTGCATCAACATCTACAACATCAATCACAGAATTTTCCTCAACATTGCAGAACAATGCAATTTTTTGGCGAAGTTCCTTAGTGAGCTTATGCTCGGTGCGGCACAGCAGCACATCTGGTCTAATACCAAATTCCATAAGTAGCTTAACAGAGTGCTGAGTAGGCTTAGTTTTTAATTCGCCAGCAGCTTTTATGTAAGGCACATAAGTCAGGTGAATATTTAAAACATTGGCATGCCCGCGCTCGAGCCCAATTTGGCGCTGAGCTTCGAGAAACGGCAATGATTCTATATCGCCAACCGTGCCGCCGATTTCAATTAAAATAAAATCATACTCGCCATCAAATATTGTCATTCGGCGCTTGATTTCATTAGTTATATGCGGAACAACTTGGACAGTTTTGCCAAGATAATGTCCCTTTCGCTCTTTGGTTATTACCTCGAAATATACTTGCCCCGCTGTAGAATTATTTTTTTTGCTAAGCGAGTATCCCAAAAATCTTTCGTAATGCCCTAAATCTAAATCTGTTTCCGCACCATCATCGGTTACGTACACTTCGCCGTGCTGGAGTGGGTTCATAGTGCCGGGGTCTACGTTGATATAAGGATCGAATTTCATTATCGTAACCTTATATCCACGCTGTTTAAGCAAATAGCCCAACGATGCTGATGCTATGCCCTTGCCGAGCGACGACAAAACCCCACCCGTTATGAAAATATATTTGGTTTGCTTCGAGTAAGCAGCTTCTTTTTTCATATAACTATTTTTTCATTTTTGTGATATTAATATATGCAAGATAGGTATAATATTTAAATTAGGCAATATTCTTTTTTGTAAAATATCGCTAAAAATGAAAATTAATAAATAAGGTATTTTTTGCGGATTGCCCTGAACTTTTCTAATCCACGCTCGCTAATGCTTGCAAAATCAATGTTATTCTCATCGAATAATTGCTCAAAATAAG
>JAKIZN010000028.1 GCA_022708005.1 Bacteroidota bacterium
GTGCCAGGTGTTGCCGTTACAGAACCTATCGTTACTGTAACACCAGCGTATAAACTTGAAGTAAATAGTGCTAAAAACAGCAATATTATCAATTTTTTCATTTTACAGTTACCTTTAAATTATAAAACATCAATATCATAAGTTATAGTATCAAAAAATTAATTGACTGGTGGATTATAGCTACCATTAATATCGCCACTACATAGCGAAAGAACATTCAAAATTTGTCCTGCGCCATTAATTGTAACGCCAACAGGATCAAAAACATAGTTCGGAGCTGTCCAGCCTGTAGCCGCACCACCTGATAGTTTCTGCCTAAATTGAAGAGCGTCGGCAACATTAATTGTACCGCTGCTGTTTACGTCCGCAGCCTTTGTTTTAATCGCGTTCAAATAGCTTGCACCCGTAGAAAGCCTTGTACGCAATTGTAGCATATCCGCAACGTTTACACCGCCCCAAGCCTTTGTGGTAGTTATTTCCAAAGTATAATTGCCATTAGCAACACCTGAAAAACTATACTCTCCCGCAGTATTCGTTGTAGTTGTTGCAACAACGGTATTGCTGGCATCTTTTAGTTTGACTGTACAATTGTTCATTGCTGTTTGAGCAGTATTCGCATATTTTACTGTTCCAGACAAAGTAAAGCCACTTGGTGCAGCTTGTCCAGCCATAGCATCATACATAAATATCATGTTGCCAGAGAATGTGGTTTGGCAAGGTCCTACTGCTGGATAATTAATAGATGGAATACCATTTGTGTTGCAAGTTGTTGAAGTAACTGGCGCTTCTTCTTGCAATACGTTGTCCCACATGATTAAATTAATTGTCTCGCCCGGATTAAAGCCTTCTTTAACCCCTGTTGTTAGAGTGTCGTTTTCCCAAACAACTATTGCAAAGTTGTTTGTGTTGTCAGTACCTTGCCATACCATGTAGCCAGCGCATTTACGCGTAGTGCCATCATAGTAGAAAGCGCCAATAGCATCGCCAGCAGCCATTGCTCTGCCGTTGACCGTATAAGTCCCACCATAACTGGTTGGCTTTAAGAGGATAGTTCCATAATCCCCTTGTGTAGCAGATAATGCCCATGAGGATGTTGGAGGCGAAGTGATAGCTGATGCTTCGTAGTTGCTGATACCAGCAAAAACTAACGCGACGATGAATAAAATAGAGAAACGCTTCATCATATCAAAGCTCCTATATTTAATAAAAAAACGAATTAAACAAAAATCTATGTAATTAAACAAAAAACTTATCTAACAATATCAATATATTGGCTACTTTTAAACTACTGTAACAAGAATATATCTGAACAGCAAGAACAACAATCCTTATTTTAGTATATAAGATTATCTCCAGACTTTCATTCAACAAGCAAATATAATAAAATATAAACAAAAAACAAACTCTTTCTATATAAAAATATGAAAAAATATTTTAAAAAAACAAGATTTAAATGAAATTTTGAATAATTTTCATTTATTTTTCACTTGCTTTTCATTTGTTGATTCTTTGTAGCCTTTCAAACTTGCTTCCTACTACATATCCGTTCATTTGTGAAGTATAAAAGTTATTTTTATTTTAAAATAAATAAATAATCATTTGTATATGACTTTTCACAAGCTAAATGTCAATAAATTATACCGTCAGAGAACCTATTTAGTTGAATTTTACCCAAAATATACTTAGTTTTGAAAATTGAACATAGTAAAAATAAGAAAAAAATAAATGAATACAATAGAAATTAAAAAAAATTTTGACGAAATTCGTTCAAGAATCGCGAAAGTTGCAGAAAAATTTTCAAAGTCTGCGGACAATATTAAATTAATAGCCGTGAGCAAAACGCACTCAGCCGATATTTTAGCTAATGCTTTCGAAGCTGGAGTCTGCACATTCGGCGAAAATTATGTTCAAGAATTGATAGAAAAGCACTCTAAATTAATTGCTATGGCGATAAAGCCCGAATGGCATTTTATAGGGCACCTGCAATCGAATAAAGTGAAATATATAGCGGAGTTTATCCATACAATACACTCTGTGGATTCAGTAAAGTTAGCAGTAGAAATCTCCAAACAAGCAAAAAAGTTTGATAGAACTATCAATGTGCTATTGCAAATAAACACTTCTGGCGAAGATTCTAAATCCGGCTGCGAGCCTTCTATGGCTGTATCCCTTGCTAAAGAAATCATTCAATTGCCCAATATCTAGCTAAAAGGATTAATGACCATCGGCACTTTCAGCGACGACGAAACAGTCATTCGCAGGGAATTCAAAATAATGAGAAGCTCGCTAGAAGAAATAAACCGCTCGCTATCACTAAATCTTACCGAACTTTCTATGGGAATGAGCCACGACTTTGAAATAGCCATAGAAGAAGGAGCTACGATGGTTAGAGTTGGCACAGCAATTTTCGGGCAAAGAGATTACAGCAAGTAACTATTTGCAAATTCTCATCTTTGCCATTGCCGCACCGATTGCCGCAGCGGCTTACTTCAAATAAAATATTAAATCCATAGTCATTAGCGTATGCAAGGGTCTGAACTTAAATATAATGCCCAAAAAGTTATAGTAACTATCTCAGCATTATTGCTTATTGGGAAAGTAGTAGCCTACCAACTCACTAATTCCGTCGGAATACTAACTGACGCACTCGAAAGCATAGTGAATGTCGTGGCGGGCGTGCTGAGTTTAATCAGTATCGGAGTCTCGCTTAAACCTAAAGACGAAAATCATCCGTTTGGGCATGGCAAAGTAGAGTTGCTCTCGGCATCGGTTGAAGGGCTGTTGATTGCAGTGGCAGGCGTTATCATTATCTATGAAGCAGTCTATAGATTTTTCGTGCCAAGAGAAATTCAGCAACTTGATATAGGAATTTTAATAATAGCCGTAGCTGGATTAGTCAATTTCATTATGGGCGAATATAGCATCAAAATCGGCAAAAAGCACAACTCCATAGCTTTAGTTTCTGGCGGAAAACATCTAAAATCAGACACATACTCAACTATTGGCTTAGTGCTGGGGCTAATCATACTATATTATACTAAGCTCCATTGGCTCGATAGCGTTATAGCCGCGATATTTGGCTCAATAATTACAATCGCTGGAATTAAAATACTAAAGCAGACCACATCGAATTTAGTAGATGAAGCAGATTTTGAGCTTATGGCAAAAATTGCAGAAGTCTTAAATTCTCATAGAGATGAAAATAGGATTGATATTAGCAACTCCCGCATTATAAAATATGGCGATACAAACCATTTCGATTGCGATATGACCATTCCATGGTATTTCAATATCAACGATGCCGATAAAATAAGCAAAGCTATCAAATCCGAACTATCTGAAAATTTCAAGGAGAACATCGATCTTGCCGTCCATATTTTTCCTTGCAAGCCACAAAACTGTCCCAACTGCCTAAAGCTCGACTGCGCGGAGCGGCAGTCGCCCTTTGTATGCAAGTTAGAATGGACGATGCAGTCTATTATACAGCCAAGATAAAATTTTTGGACTGTTTTACTGCCCGAACTTACTTATAATTCAGCATATTTAAATTTATTCGTTTGAAATTAAACTAAAATCATTTATTTTTGCTTTATTAGCTTTTTAAAATTATATTTTGCAAGTATATAAGCAGATGGCAACCCCTAAAAAAAATAAGCCAGAAAAGGTGCAAAAAGTTGCTTTTGAAGCAGATAGCGAAGATAGAGAAGAGCATATTAGAGCTTTAGAACTGACTGTGCAATATCTGAAAGGCGAAATAGATAGCTTGAAAAGCCAATTAAGCGATAAAACCAACTATTCCGCTTTAATCCCGCTTTCAGCCTCTGAAAAATCAGCTATGGAACTGACTAATTGCAAAAGCGAAGCAGAACTTTTAGATAAAACCCACGCTATACTTGCAAAATACTACTCAGCAGTCGAAAGTAATTTTTACATAAAAACCGATAATGGCGATTTCCACCCACTCAATAGCTCCGAGGCGCCATCGCAGCTCGATAAGCAAATATATCATCTCGAAGAGCAAGGCATTTTAGATTGGGTATTTGAGGAAAAGTCGTTGAAAGTAATTCCAAATCTCGACGAAACCGCCAACAAGCAAAGCTCGTTAATAATTTATCCAATATTTTCGCTCGATAAGCCAATCGGTGTCTTTCTCGCAGGCTCTGCGTTAGATAGCTCGCTTTTTAGCAGCGAAATGCTCGGCTCGCTTGCTAATTCGCTTGGAGTTGTTTGCGCCACCGCTCATAATATGCTTGTCATTCGCGAAAAAAGCTCAATTCAAAATAAATTCGAGATAATAAGCAGCCAGTTAATGCAAACTTCTTTGCTGATGTCCGTCGGCGAAATAGCTGGAACTATCTCCCGCGAGATGGAAAGCCCAATTAAAATCATACAAGCAAATAATGATTTAATCCAAAGAGGCATAGGAAACGTAGAAAGACGCTCCGAAATTATCGCAGAAAATTTAGCTCGATTGCAATATCTCAACACCATTATAAAAGAACTTATATTCGACGACGCAGCAGAACCCGAAATTGCATCAATCAATAAGCTAATGATGGATACTATCGATATTCTGCAATTCCAAATTTCAAGCGAAGATATTAGAATTAATATCGAGTGCGAGAAAAGTGAGTTATACGTAGAGTGCTTTAGGTCTCAAATTCAGCATGTTTTGCTAAACTTATTTCTAAATGCACGCGACGCTATGCCAAATGGGGGCAATTTGACAGTGGGATGCTTCCGCCATGGCGACAAAAAAGTTTCCATAAGCATTGCCGATACAGGCGAAGGCATTGCCGAAAAAGATTTTCCAAATATTTTTGAACCGCATTTCACAAAAAAGACTGGTTCGAAAAAATTGGCTCTAAATTTGTATATGACTAAATTAATAATAAATCAGCACAAAGGAAAAATTTCTTTTGTGTCGGAGCAAGGCAAAGGCTCAACTTTTAAAATAATTTTACCATTAGCGAAGCATTGATTAAAACTATTAAGATATTGACTATATGCTGTCTGCTTGTCGCATCGTCGAACTTGTTGCAGTCGCAGCAAATGCTTAAAGATATTAAAATCGAAGAGCCAGCCCGCGCTTATTTGTATTTTACGAGCTATCCAATAGCTTATAAATCGCAATTAAGCGACGACAAGCTAAAGGTCATAATCACGCTTAACTCTACTTCTGTTGCCGATACAGCTCGCACAAGGCAAGGGCTTGGTGCTATCAAAGAAGTATACGTGCAGTCGGTCAAGAAAAATCTTTCTATATTCGCCACTCTCGCCGAACAGCAGGGATATACCGCAGTGCAGTTGCCTTATTCGAAAGCAATTTTGCTCGAAACATTTTCTTGGAATAAATTATCGAAAGGCGAAGATAGCTATAGAACGGCTATGCTCGCTTTTGAAGATAATATTTTTGACGTAGCAAAGCGCGAATTTTTATCCGCAACTATGGAGCAAGAGCCTTATTCCGCTATGTATCTTGGGATGATTTTTCTCGGCGAAGGCAAAATCAACTCTGCCATAAAATACCTTGAATTTGCCGATAACAAAGGTGTGGATATACCAGACCTTTACGCCGCACTTTCTCAAGCATATTCGATTAAAGGGCTTAGCGAGCTTAGCGATAAATTTGCAGAAAAGTTCAAAAATATAGCTTCGGTTGCCGTGCTGCCCACAATTCCTATTGCCTCTATTATCGAAACTGATTCCACTTGCACAGAGCCAATCGCCCACTTGAAATTTAGCAAGTTAGAAAGTGACTCATCGCAAGCCGCGGCAGTGGATACATCAGAGCTAAACAAACGATTTGAAGCCGTTTTCAGCGATACTGCAAAGAAAAGCAAAGATTTGATACCGGGCATTTATAACGAAATACTTACATATATAGGCGGAGCGATAGGTGGAATAATCCTGCTAATCCTGTATTTTTATCTTCGCTGGCGAAACAAACAAATCGCTATCGAGAAGGAAATCGAGAGCAAAAAAGATAAAGTCGCTAAGACTAAGCCTTCAAAGAGCAAGCCGCAAAAGCCGCAAGACGCCGCGGCTAAATTAATGGCATCTAAAGCTTATGCTAGCTCTAAAACAGAGAAAAGCACAGAAAAGCCAGCAGCAACAGAGCAAAGCAGCAAGAAATCAGACGCACAAAAAGCAGAGGCAGAAAAGCAGCAAAGTATAGAAAATTTGCTGCAAACCATAAGAGCCGTAGCCGAAGAGAAGTTAGAAGAAGAAAAATTAGGAAAAGAAGCAAAAATTGATGATGACGAAGAATTGCCCAAGCCAAAGCCCGTTTCTGCGAAGCTCGAAATCGCTATGAATTTAGCCAATGAGCAACGGAAAATCAAGCAAAGAAATATCGATTCGCTCAATCAAGGGATAGAGTTCGACGCATCTAAATTAAATGAAGTTGCTAAAAAACTCGGCATAGAAAAAGGCAGTTTAGAGACCAAAAAAGCAATCGAAGAAATCGCAAAAGATGACAAATCTTTGAAAAAATTGCAAGAAAAATTTTTCAAAAAATAATCGATTAGCCTATCGTCAAATGTTCCAATCAAAAAAAACTTGGCTAACGCTATGAAAAAGTTTTTTTATGGGGAATAGTCATTTTTTTTATAAATTGCAACATTGAAGATACAGACATTAAATTATAGTATGAAAGAAGTGAACGCTAATCAAGATTTTATTGTTACCGCAAGGAAGTGGCGCCCTCTCAGGTTCGATAGCGTCATTGGGCAAGAGCATATAACTGGCACATTAAAAAATGCCATTAAAACTGGGCGCATCCACCACGCATATCTTTTTTGCGGACCTCGCGGAGTAGGCAAAACAACAACAGCTCGCATTATGGCAAGGGCGGTAAATTGCTTATCTCCTATTGATTTCGAGCCTTGCAACGAATGCGAAAACTGTACTGCTGTGCTATCGGGCAGGTCTATTGATATAATAGAAATTGACGGCGCTTCCAATAATAGCGTAGATGATATACGTAAGCTGCGAGAAAACGCAAAGTATGCACCATCGCACGGCAAATATAAAATGTATATCATAGATGAAGTCCACATGCTATCGACTTCTGCTTTCAACGCTTTGCTTAAAATTTTGGAAGAGCCACCGCCGCATTTGCTATTTGTTTTCGCGACGACGGAATCCCACAAAGTGCCTGCAACTATTATAAGTAGATGCCAGCGGTTCGACTTCCGCAGAATGGAAATCTCCGATATAGTGGGACAGCTAAAATTTATAGCTGAAAAAGAAAATATCACGATAGATGAAGAATCGCTCGTTACCATAGCCAAAAAGGGAGATGGCTCGATGCGCGACTCGCAAAGTATTTTCGACCAAGTAGTTGCGTTTTGCGGAACTGATATAAAATATACGGAAATGGCTTCTGCTTTGCATTTGATAGATGAAGAGTTTTTCTTTAGAGTTACTGACGCTATTTCGGAGAAAGATACTGCAAAGATTTTCGCTATCGCCCAAGAGGTCATATCTCGCGGCTACGAAATTCATGAAACATTGCAAGGATTGCTCGAGCATTTCAGAAATATTTTAACAGTAATTGTTACCAAAGAAACTAAACTGATAAATACTTCTGCCGCGTTTTTAGATAAATATATCGAGACGGCAAAAAGCTTTACCAAAGCCGATATTTTGCGATATATTCAAATTATTTCATCAACCGAGCAAGCTATAAAGTATCTGCCACAGCCAAGAATAAGGTTCGAGCTGGCGCTTATAAGTATGGCAGAAATGGATAGAGCGTTAGAAATCAAGGAATTGATTGAAGAAATTCGCTCTATTAAATCTGCTGCGGTTATGCCAAGCATAGCTCCAACCATTGAAAAAAAAAATATTGACGTAAGCAACAAGCCAATCAAAGCAGCCGAAAAGGTTGAGCATAGCTCAGTTGCGAGCAAGACTAACATACCGACAGCCAGCGATATTAAAAAGCATTGGGGAGAAATAGTAGCAAATTGCATTAGCAAAGAGCCTACTCTCACCTTTTTGCAAACTATCGATACAAGTTTTTTCGATAATGAAATATTGCTGAAAGGCTCTAACGGCTTTGTTATGGAGGGTATTAAGCTAAAAATTGATTGCATAAAATCCGCGGCAGACGAGCTTCTCCATAGCAATATAAAAATTAGCATCGCCATAACCGACGATGAGCAGTCCGCTCCAAGCAATGAACCTGCAAACAAGGAAAGCGACAATTATTCGTCTATATCGAGCGACGCTTATCAGCCTGATGAGAAAATCGAAATAGATGACGAAAGCAAATTTGCCGATAAGCATCCAGTAGAAATTAAAATTATGCAACTATTTAATGCTATAGAAAGTAAATAGTAAAAATAACCAAGAGGTATTATTATGTTAAAATTAAATGATAAAGCTCCAAGTTTTTCCGCACAAACAGAAGACGGAACTATAATTTCAAGCGATGATTTCAAAGGCAAATGGCTTGTTTTATACTTTTATCCTAAAGATAATACAGCAGGCTGCACCAAAGAAGCATGCTCGTTTCGCGACGGCATGGAAGAAATAACATCGCTTGGGGCAGCAGTAGTCGGCGTCAGCCCCGATAGCCCAAGCTCGCACCAAAAATTCATTGCAAAGCATGATTTAAACTTTAAATTAATCAGCGACCAAGATAAAAAAGTATGCGAAGCATATTCGGCTATTGGCGAAAAATCAATGTGCGGCAAAAAATATATTGGCGTGTTCCGCTCTACATTTATAATTTCGCCCGATGGCATTATAAAATATGCCAACTACAAAGTAAAAGCCGACGGGCACGCAACCGAGATTATTGGCGAACTAAAAAAGCTGCAAAATGATTGATTCGCATTGCCACATAGACACTGAGCAATTTAGTGAAGATTGGGAGCAAGTGGTTAGCGACGCAATTGACAGCGGAGTAGAGTATATCATTGTGCCCGGTATCGAGCCGAAAACTTTTAGCAGACTGATAGAGGTTACTGATAGCCATAGCAGACTGTTTAGAGGGATAGGCATCCACCCGCACAATGCGAATGATTGCAACTCTTCGGCGCTAAAGTCGGTAGAAGAGCTATCCAATAGCGATAAAGTTGTCGCAATAGGCGAAATAGGATTAGATTATTATTACGATTTTGCGCCCAAAGAATCGCAGCATCGCGCATTTATAGAGCAGATAAATATTGCGAAAAATATGAATTTGCCTATAATAGTTCATAATCGCGATTCTGACGAAGATTTGCTCGAAATTTTAAAAAAGGAGCAAAATGGCAATTTGACGGGCGTGCTGCATTGCTTTTCGGGCAATACCGAAATGATGAAACAGGCAATCGACTTGGGCTTTAATGTATCCTTCACGGGCAATATTACGTTCAAAAAGACAAATTTGACCGAAGTAGTCAAAGAAACTCCGATGGATAGACTACTTCTCGAAACAGATTCGCCTTGGATGTCGCCAATTCCGCATCGCGGTAAACGCAACGAGCCAAAATTTGTTCGCAAGGTTGCCGAAAAAATTTCAGAAATAAAAAATATTCCAATAAACGAGGTTATATCTATGACATCGGCTAATGCAAAAAAATTATTCAGATTGGCTGTTTTATTGCTATTTACTTTTTCTGTGCTTAATCAAGACTTGTTTTCTCAGTCTCGCACCACTATTTATGACGATGATTACGAAGAATATACCGACGACCAAGACGACGGCGAGCTATACCCGCGCACTTATGGCTTTGGTCCCGTAGTTGGCACTAATACCATTGTCGAGACATACAGCGATGGGCAAGACATTTCTTATGAAGGCATTCTTGCTATCGGCGGGCTTGTGAACAAGGTAGACCCAAATCATCACCACTCGATTGAAGTTTCGTCGCTATGGTCGCCTAATCCTTATGGCAGAGTGAATTTTTATGGTATATTAGGCACATCATATTTGATGAACAAATTTGGTCGCCGAATATATGACGACAAGCATCCCGAAGGCTATAAAACTTACGAAGCCGACAATAAATTAGCTATTAATACTGGCATAGGATTCCACGCGAACATCGATTTAGAGCAAGCTGGGATTTTGTCATTTATGCTCGAATGGAAGCTAAACTTTGCACTAAACAAGACTTCGCTCGAATTTGATCCAAGGCGAGATCCCAAGACTGACCCCGTAAATTATAATAAAAAAACTGATATAGCTACATTTTATTCTGTTCCGCGGCTGTCGATAGTTTGGTATCCAAAATTTTAGCCTAATCGGCAAAGCATAATTTTTGTTTCGGCAGATTAAGATAGCATTTCTTAAGTCTGCCGAAATGTTATATATGCAAAATAATTTTCAAGCAAGTTCTGGTATTTATGAAAATTTCTATAATATGCGAAAACAAAGTGGGCAAGCAAGGCGCCAAGTATTGCCTTGCCGAGTGGGGATTTTCTGCATTTATCCAGCTCGCAAATTTTAAAATCTTATTTGATACGGGGCATACTGGAATATATAAGCACAATGCCGAACAAATG
The DNA here is from genome assembly GCA_022708005.1 of Bacteroidota bacterium. Classification (GTDB taxonomy): domain Bacteria; phylum Bacteroidota; class Ignavibacteria; order Kapaibacteriales; family UBA2268; genus JAKIZN01. The sequence continues at coordinate 10,504 of JAKIZN010000028.1, forward strand.
GGTATAGATATTCAAGAAGCTGATGCCGTTGCAATATCGCATCATCATTGGTATCATATCGGCGGGCTATATCATCATAATTTTATCAGCAAAAAGCCACTCTATATGCACAATGACGTAATGGACAAAGTCAATAACGAAGAGCGGACATTTATAGAAAATAATTTTGAGTTAAGGCTATCTAAAGTTCCAATCGAAATGGCAAGCGGCGTTTGGTTTCTTGGAGAAATTCCCCGCAAAACAAGATTCGAAAAAGGGAAGTACCGAAACGATAAAATGCTCGATGACTCTGCTTTAGCCATAGAAACAAGCGGCGGTACAGTCGTCATATCGGGCTGCGCCCACGCTGGAATTTGCAATATATGCGAGCATGCAAAAAACGTAACAAACAGCAGTATTTATGCGGTAGTTGGTGGATTTCATTTATTCAATTCAGATAAAGCCGCAGCCGATGCAACCATTGAGTATTTCGCAGAGTTAAATCCAAAATTTATTCATCCGATGCACTGTATCGATTTCCCCACTATGACGAAATTTCGCGATAGATTCGGAATAGATGCCACCCACACCGGCGATGAATTGATTTTTGAAGAATAAATTTGAATAATGCAATAGAAACTCTATCTGAATGCGTAT
>JAKIZN010000029.1 GCA_022708005.1 Bacteroidota bacterium
AAAAGCGTTAAGTTTAATCCAAATAATTCAATCGAAACTGTCCCATTGTCTACTCGCTGTTCTCCAGATGTCCTACACCTTCGAGGTGTAGGACATCTTAAAGCCAAATTGCAAAGAACCCAAAGGGTTCAAATGTTTGTAGTAATGAATAATCGGAGATTTATACGACTCCGTAGGAGTCGCATTAGGTTATGCAATCTTATTTTCTACAAACATCAAATCCCTTCGGGATTAAACCCAAATAATGCATCAGAACCTTTATGAGACAGCCCCTTAAACCCAAATATTTCCTTACGGATACGCATCTAATTAGAGTTCCTAATGCTTTATTTAAGTTTAATTGGCTATGCGAGTGCTGCCAATACTTTGCCATTGCTTAGCTCTTGAAACTTAACTGCAAAAATTTTATTTTCTAATTTCTTATCAGTCTTTACAAAGCAATTCACGTAGTTAGAAGTGTGCCCATAGTGAATTTTCTTATCAGCATCATACTTTTCTGGCAGAAAAAGATTAGTTTTTCCAATTTGACTTTTATGAAACTCTTGCAATTTGCTGTCGGAAAGCTCTTTTAACTTTGCAGTTCGCTCTTTTCGCGTTATCTTGGGCACAGAATTAGGGAAAGTAGCAGCCAAAGTATTTTTTCTTTCAGAGTAAGTAAAAACATGAAGATAAGATACGGGCAAAGTATTGATAAATTTATAAGTTTCGTCAAATTCAACAGCACTTTCGCCGGGAAATCCTGTTATCACATCTAACCCAATGCAAGCATCGGGATTTACAGATTTTATTTCCAATACGCTGTCAAATATTCGCTGCGAGTTGTATCGCCTTTTCATTAATTTTAAAATTTTATCCGAGCCGCTCTGTAGCGGAATATGGAAATGCGGACAAATATTGTCCGAATTACATAGCAACGAAATGACTTCGCTATCAATCAAATTTGGCTCAAGCGAAGAAACTCTAAATCTAACTCCGAAATCATTGCTAGAAATTAGCTTTAAAACGTCTTTAAATCTATATTTATCATTAGACTTATACTCGCCTAAATTAATCCCGCTAAGCACTATTTCAAGGTAGCCTTTGCTGCGAACTTCGTTAAATTGTTCAGGCAACTTTTCAAACTCAAGGCTGCGCGGATAGCCTCGTGCATTTGGGATAGTGCAATAAGTGCATTTATAATTGCAGCCATCTTGGATTTTTAAAAATGCTCTTGAGCGGGCTTCGGAATCCGACGAATACGCAAAGTCGAAGTGCAATTCCGTCAAATCTGATACTTCAATAGATTTTTCGGATTTATCGATGTGCATAGAGAGCAAATCTGGAATCATAAATTTTTCTTTAATTCCATATACAGCATTAACTTCGGGCATTTCTTCCAATTCAGATGAGTGAAGCTGCGCATAGCAGCCAAAGACCCCCACAAAAGCCTGCGGTGAAGCCCTTTTAGCTTTTCGGATAGCCGAACGGCAATCGGCATCTGCTTGGTTGGTAACGGTGCAAGTGTTGATTAGCACTATGTCTGCGTCGGCGGATTTATCGGTAACCCCAAATCCTCTTTCGCTCAAAATATCTTTGAGTCGCGAAGTCTCTGCAAAATTAACTTTGCAGCCAATATTTATAAATTTTATCTTTTTCTGGTTCATTATTTTAAAAATTTTATTGCTGCAAGCACTAACGCACCCACTCCACTTTTCATAGCGGTTTCATCTGGATTAAGTTTTGGGTTGTGCAGCGGGATAGTTGGCTCGCTAATGTTCTTTTTCACGCCCAAAAACCAAAATACCGAAGGAATTTGCTTCGCAAAATACGCAAAATCCTCTGCCCACATTTTTGGTTCAGCTTTTTCAATTTTTATTTTGGGCAAATATTCGCTTATAAAACTTAAAAAGTTAGATGTGGCTTTCTCATCGTTTATAAGTGGCGGATAGCCACGCTTTATCTCTAAATGGCATTCTACGTTGAAAAGCGAGCAGATAGTTCGCGAAGTTGCCTCAATTTTTTCGTGCAACTGAGTCCGCAAATCATCGTCAAATGTCCTTAGCGTGCCTTGCATTGAAGCAGAATCTGGAAAAATATTAGTGGCGCTCCCGCCGATGATTGAAGTTACAGATAGCACAGCTGGATATAGCGGATTGCGAGCTTTGTTGAGCATAATTTGGAAGTGGGAGACAAGCTCGGCAGCCGCGGCAATTGGGTCGTTTCCTGCGTGAGGCTGTGCCGCGTGAGAGCCTTTGCCTATTAATGTCCAATACAACTCATCACTCGAAGCCATCATTGGTCCCGATACTGTTGATATGCTTCCAGATTCAGCTTCTGGATTAATATGCTGCCCGAATACATACATTGGTCGCGGATTTTCTAAAGCATGGGCATTTATCATTTGAATAGCCCCGCCCGGCAACAGCTCTTCCGATGGCTGAAAAATCAATTTGACTGTGCCAGATAGCATAGCTTCGTGCTTTTTTAGGATTTCTGCGGCGCCGAGCAACATTGCTACGTGCAGGTCATGCCCGCAAGCGTGCATTATTCCTTTATTCTTCGATGCGAAAGGCAAGCCAGTATCTTCTTCTATGGGCAGGGCGTCAATGTCCGCTCGTAGCGCTATGCACTTTTCGCCTTGTCCTAAAATAGCCACCACTCCAGTAGGAGTGATTTTTTCGTATTTTATACCTAATTCATCTAAAACAGAAATGATATAATCCGTAGTTTCGAACTCTTTGCATGAAAGTTCGGGATTTGAATGAATAGTTCGCCGATGGCTCAATATTTTATCAAAAATATTTTCTATCTCGCTTTCAATAGCAATGTTTAAGTTTTGCCACGCCATTTAGATGGTTTTCCTATATAATAATAAAATATATGCTTTAGGCAAATTCAGCGGTTTTGCCATACTTGCTATTTTTCTAAATAATAAATATAAGCTATGCCAAAAGTCAGAGTTTTATAGTTGGACTTGCTAAATTTATATGCGCCGTTGGCAATATTCAAAAAATCCTCTTTGCAGGGGAACGCGGCTGCCGTTTCTGGGAGATATGTGTAAGCCTCTTCGGATTTAGCTAATAGCTTGCCGATAGTCGGCATTATCTTTTTCGAGTAAAAATTATATAGCCCCTTGAAAAAGCCCTCCGGCTGCCCGAACTCTAATATAATCAGCCTGCCACCATCTTTGAGCGTTCTGCCCATTTCGGCAATAGCTTTGCCGACATCATCTACATTTCTGATGCCGAATCCGATAGATATTACATCAAAGCTATTATCTGCGAATGGCAGCGACAGCACGTCTGCTTGAAGGAACTTGGCTTTGCTGCCTCTCGATTTTGCTTTTTCTATGGCAATATCCAGCATAGGTTGGCAAAAATCAATCCCCGTAACGTTTTGCGTGTATTTCTCAAATTCAAAAGAAAAGTCCCCCGTTCCGCAAGCGCAGTCAAGCACGTTTGAATTTTTATCTACATTGCTTAATTGCACTGCGTCGCTTCTCCATTTTTTGTGGATTCCGAAAGATAGGACATCGTTGAGCAAATCGTATTTGCTTGCTATCGAAGCAAACATTTTATTTACTTTTACGCTCATTATCAATCCCTTTCCAAGTCTTTGATGAGCCTTTCCGCCTCAGCTTGCAAATTATCTTTATTGCCATTTATTGAAATATATTGCTCAAGGTCGCGAACAGCTTGAAGTTTATTGCCCGACATTTGATTGGCAATGCCGCGCCCATAATAAGCGAGTCCAAAGCTCGGGTCAAGTTCTATAGCTCTCGAATAATCATCTATAGCCGCATTATCTTGCGATGAAAAATACTTGGCATTAGCTCGCGAATAATAGTAAGTAGGATTATTTGAGGCTATTTCTATTGCTTTGGTAAAAGCTGATATAGCGTCGTCGTATTGTCCTAACTCAACTAATGCAAGCCCTTTGCCATTATACGCTTGATGATATTTTCCATCTAACTCGATTGCTTTAGTGAAGTTCGATATTGCCGCATTCCAATCTCTCAATTTGTAATAGGCGAGCCCTCTGCCATAAAAAGCTGGTGCATATTTGTCGTTTGACTTAATAAACTCTGAATAAGATTCTACCGCTGCCTGAAAATTGTTGCTGCGCAAGGCGTTTAAAGCAGAATGCACATCACCCTCTTGAGCAAATGAAGGCACGCTATAGGCTGCGAATATTATAATGACTATTGCAAATAACTTTTTCATAACAAACCTGTTTTTTAAGTTGATAAATTATTGCTCGACCACTTCGCCGTATAAAGTAGCGGAAGTTGTTCGCTTTATTTTAACATTCACGTAATCACCCGCAGAGTATTTTTTATGCTCGTTTGGAAATACAGTAATTTTATTCGTAGATGTTCTGCCCATCCATTCGTTTGGATTTCTTTTGCTCGGCTGCTCTACTAATACTTCCAAAGTGCTACCTTTATCTAAAGAATTTAGCTCTTTAGCTATTGAATTTTGAAGTTGTATGATTTCATTCAGTCGCTCAATTTTAACTTCCTCTGTAACGTTATCCTCTTCGGCAAAAGCCTTTGTCCCCTCGCGCGGAGAATATTTAAACATAAATGCACCAGCGTATTGCACTTCTTTAATCAAATCCAAAGTAGCTTGGTGGTCTTCTATAGTTTCGTCTGGATAGCCTGCAATAATATCAGTAGTTAAGGCAATATTGGGAATGCTTGATTTTATTTTTTCGATGATGCCCAAATAATGCTCGATAGTGTATCGCCTATTCATTTTTTTTAGTATTCGATTAGAGCCAGATTGAACAGGCAAGTGAATATGTTTGCAAATATTATCATATTTCGCAACCGCTTCTATAAGCCTATCGCTCATATCTCTCGGATGCGAAGTAGTAAAGCGAACTCTCAGCGATTTGCTTATTTCAGCAACTTCCGATATTAGAGCGTCGAAAGTCGCCTTGGAGCCTTCATCTTTATAGCTGTTTACATTTTGACCCAAAAGTGTAATTTCCTTAAAACCCTTCTCGTGCAAGCCTTTGACTTCTTGTACAATTGAAAGCAAAGGGCGGGAACGCTCTCGCCCACGAGTATAAGGAACTACGCAATAAGCGCAAAAATTATTGCAGCCGCGCATTATCGAAAGCCAAGCCGATACGCCTTCGGTTCGCAGCGGAGCAATATCATCGTAAGTCTCGACTTTGCTTAGCTTAACGGCTACTCCTTTATTGCCCGATGAAGCCTGCTCTAACATTTGTGGCAATTTTCTATATTCGTCTGGACCAATCACCACGCTGACGGTGTGCTGCAAATTTAGCAGATGCTCGTGAAGCCGTTCAGCCATGCAGCCGATTACCCCCACAATGCTTTTGTCCTTTCTCTTTTTGAATTTATTCTCGAAATGCTTCAGTCTATTGAAAATTCTGGTTTCTGCGTTCTCGCGAACCGAGCAGGTGTTTAGCAGAATAGCATCAGCTTCGTCTACGTTTTGGGTAACTTCCCAGCCTGAATCCTTCATAATCGATGACACGATTTCCGTATCATTGAAATTCATTTGGCAGCCATAAGTCTCTATATATAATTTTTTGCTCAATTTTTTTCTCAAATAACATACTACATTAACTTTTAATTGACGAACATAATTCAAATGAATTGCTATTAATCATATAAGTTTGCTATCGCTGAAAGAGCAATGATAATAAGCTATTTCCGATTGTCTGCTATAAATTTCTGATAATTTTTCAATTAATTTTCTAACAATCCAAGGCTTTGCCATCATCTAAAATTAGAGCAATTTCTTTATTTTCTTCCATCAATTCTTTTTTAGTTTTCTTCGGTAAAGAGTCAAAAATAATAGTATAAGAGTGAGCTATCATTTGTTTGATGAACTTATCGCTAAGCTCGCCATCGATTATTATAGTATTCCAATGCAGTTTATTCATGTGGTAGCCCGGTTTGATAGAACTATATTTCTCTCTCAATCTTTGAGCAATTTCTGGCACACATTTTAGGTTAATCGAAAGCGGCAGTTTTTCTAAATCCGTAAGGGCAAATATCTTACGACCTATGCGGAAGCAAAGGGTGGAATCGTCAAAAGGAGTGTCTTCCGTTGCGAACGGCAGCGATAGGCAAAACTCACGAATATCAACTAAGTTCATAAATCACCTATAATTTACTGACAAATTCAATTCCGAGAAAGCGAGATATGTGGTCTGAATTTAGCAAATCTCTAATTTGCAACTGCAAAGTAAAGCCATTTCCGATTGAGTAGCGGAGCGAAGTATTGAGAAAACCGTTGATGTCTTGCGACAGCTTGCGTTCAAAGGAAGCGGCATTATACCCTAAATTTACAGCGAAGCGGCTCGAAAATGATTGCTCAAGCCCGCAATAATAGTTAATATCAAAATCATCTTTAGGATTTTCGAAAGAATAGTTGATGCCAGCATGGAGGGCTAAATCTCCTGCTTCCCAACGAAAATTCTTGCTCAAAGCGAAAAATATACCGGGAGAAAACACAGAGAAGCGATTGGAAGAATTATAGTAATGCCCGCTGCCTTGAGTCGCCAATCCAATAGCCATAGCTGGAATATTAAGCCGCTCATCTAAAAATCTAAATTTAACGTTAATGCCCGGAACGCTTTGCCATTTAATATTGCCCGAGCCAACAATTCCTTCGCCGCTGGTAGCTAAGCCTACATTGAAATTTTTGTGGAATGCGTAATTAAAAGCAAAGGAAACGCCTCCGCCAGAATAATTTATTAGGTCAAAAGAAAAATTATCTTTGGGGATTACTCCAGCAGTTGGCATATCGATAATTTGCCGAGTTTCGTAGGTGGCGCCATTGCCAGCACTGCCCTGCGCAAAAAGTAAATATGGAATAAGCGATATACAAACGATAAATATTTTTTTCAAATTTTCCATTATGATTATAGCTATTTTAAAAAACAGTAAACCTATTAATATTAAATTAATTATTTTTTTTGAGAAAACATTATTAATTTTGTTGTTTTAGAAACAAATCAAAATCATAAATGACAGTCATATTTTCTAAAAAATGCGAGTTAGCGTTGCAAGCTGTGCTATATCTCTCTACTGGAGAAACGGGCAGATGCTTTAGCGCAGCAGAAATATCCAAAGAGCTATCTGTTCCGAAAGAGTTTATTTCAAAAATATTGCAAGCCCTTACTCCGAGTGGTATAGTGATGTCAAAAAAAGGTAAAATGGGCGGATTTTGCATTGGGAAAGAAATATCTGACATTCGACTAATAGATATAGTAGAAGCGATAGATGGCTTAGATATATTTCATACCTGCGTGCTTGGGTTCCCCGGATGCTCGGTAGAAGCGCCTTGCCCTGTCCATCATGAGTGGGGGCAACTGCGTGAGAAGACAGTTCAGATGCTTTCAAAGAACACGCTTGCAGAGCTGAAAGGAAAAACGATTAATAAAATCAATGATTTGAAAAGGCAAATTTCCAATAAAAGTGGAAATGGCAAATAATTATGCGTTATTATTTTGCAAATAATAAAATTTTACTTATATTTGTATGTAATTGAAATACGACTTAACTTATTTAGTTAAAGCTAAATACAAATGTTAAATGAGCTAAAATTTTATCGGAGGAATTAAAATGGCTTACTCAATTAATGATGATTGCATTTCTTGCGGCGCATGCGAACCAGAATGCCCAGTACAAGCAATTTACGAGGGCGACGAACATACTTTGATTGACCCAGAAAAGTGTGTAGAGTGCAAAGGGCACTTCGACGAGCCACAATGCGTTTCTGTATGCCCAGTAGATGCGATTCATCTTCTTGTGTAATATAAAGCTAATAGCTATATACATATAAAGTGCCAGCATTTGCTGGCATTTTGTATTATATTTAGTCCAAATAATGCTATAGGAACTCTAATTGACTGCCCATCCGTAAGGAAATGTTAGGTTTTAAGATGTCCTACACCTCGAAGGTGTAGGACATCTGAAGAACAGCTAATAGACAATGGGAAAGTTTCTATTGAACTATTTGGGTTGAAATGCAATCTTTGACCGCAACTAAATCACAAAACAAATTTACCGCAAAAGCGTTATATATCAGATTAAAATAAACTAAATTTATCGCATTAAATAAAGTGATACCGCCGATAATGAAGACAGTTGGGTATTATGCTTGAAAAACAAACAGCAATAGTACTAAATTCAAGAAATTTTGGAGATTCGAGCAAAATTATATCTGCTTTTACTCGCCAGCACGGCAAAGTTTCGCTTATAGCAAAGGGCGCCAAAAATCCCAAAAATAAGTTTGCGGCTTCTATTTCGCCAATGAGTTGGATTGAAATTACTTACTATAACAAGCCTTCGGATAATTTACATTTGCTATCGAGTGCTGCTTGCGTCAAGCCTTTTGCTAAAATACCGTCTTCTCTCGAACACTTGGCTGTTGGGCTAATGGTGGTAGAATCCGTCTATTCGACTCACAGCGAGAAGCACCCAAATGAAGATTTGTTCGATTACACCGTAAAAATTTTGGATATGCTTAATGCGCTCCCGCAAAATTGCTTTAACTTATATATTGCGGAGCAGTTTAAGTTGGCGGAATCGCTTGGCTTTTGGCTGCAATTTGATTTTATGATAGAAGATGAAGACCACCCAAAGAGTCGCTATGCTTTCTCGCTTGAAGATGGCTGTCCCGCTGCGGTGAATCGTGCTGGAAATAATATTTTTCACTTTTCTCAAAAAACTGCTTACGCTATGCAGGAAATTTTTAGATTGCCGATTGAAGAGCTGACGGCTATCAATATTGAAAAAACGGCATATAATGAAATTGTGCGATTTTTCTCCGAATATTTTGGCTTTCATCTTGAAAAGAAATTTCAATATAAATCATTCTCACTGCTTGCGGATTGATAGATGGCTATTGATATACTTGTGATAATTATCTGCTTGTTTGCCAACGCTTTATTTGTCGCTGCGGAGTTCGCATTTGTCAAAGTAAGGCGGTCGCAAATTGAAATATTAGCTCGAAAGAGAAATTATTTCGCAGAGGCAGCCAAAGACGTTATCGAAAATCTAGATTTTTATCTATCGCTAACTCAGCTTGGCACAACTGTTTCGAGCCTTGCGCTTGGGTGGTTCGGTGCAAACTTGCTCGCGGACTATGCTTTTGGGATTATTAGCTCTTATAATTATCCCATATCATTTGAATGGCTTAAATTTATTTCGCTGCTAACCACATTTTTGCTGATTACGTTCTTGCATATAATCTTTGGTGGACTTGTTCCGAAAGCTGCTGCTATGCAGTATCCTGAAGGAATTTCCATTGCACTTGCTTTGCCTATTAAGGCTTTGTCGTGGGTGCTGCGTCCTTTCGTTTGGCTGATAAATCAGCTTGCTAATCTTGTTGTGAAAATAATCTCTATTGAAAAATATGAGCCGATAGAGAGCATCCCGTCGTCAGATGAATTGAGAATTTTAATCGATGAAAGCTCTAAAAGCGGTATGATAGATAGCGAAGATAGTAAGCTATTGGAAAATGTTTTTGACTTTGTCGAAACTCCAGTCAAGCAAATTATGGTGCCGAGAATGAAAATTTCCGCTATTGATATTAATGATACATTTGATGAAATCGTTGCTATATTTATCGAAGATGGGTATTCGCGTATGCCAATTTTTGATGGTAGTATAGATAATATCATAGGGGAAGTTTATAGCAAAGATTTGCTAAATATGGTGGCAAATAAAACATTAATCTCATTTTCTGATATTATAAGACCTGCGTTCTTTATCAACGAAGATGATAAAATCCAAAAAGTTTTGAAAGCGATGCAAAAGGAACATCATCATCTTGCAATAGTGATGAACGAATTTGGTGGCGTTGCGGGACTGATAACTATGGAGGATATTATCGAAGAACTTGTCGGCGAAATACAAGATGAATACGACGAGGAGTCGCCGTTAGCCGAAGAAACGTCCGCAAACGAGTTCGAGATAGATGCTTCTATAACTATTAACGACATCAATGAGATACTGCCAGAGCCTTTGCCCGAATCTGATGATTATGAAACATTGGGTGGCTACATAACCAATAATATTAGCCGAATACCTCAAAAAGGCGAATCTTTCGTTATAAATAAATTTGCTTTTACTATAATCGACAGCACCGATAGAAAAATCAATGCTGTAAAACTTAAATTTTTAATAGATAAAGTGGTAGATAAAACTGATGATTAAAGATATTTTCTCCGAATTACCCGATTTTATTAGCGCTGTGCAGGATAATTTTAATAGCTATCAGCAAAAATTTTTCACAGCACGAACTCCAGAATTTTTCTGTCTTGAGCTAAATGGCGAAGCGGGCGAGCTTGCCAATCTTGAGAAAAAAAAGTGGAAGGGCAGGGAAGTAGAGCAAGAAAGATTTGAAGACGAAGCGGCTGATGTCTTTATAGCGCTTATGAATTACTCCAACGCTAGAAATATTAATTTAGGCAAAGCGGTTTACAGCAAGTTGCAAGCTATTGAGCAAAAACGTTGCGAACTCGAAGCTAAAGGGGAGAGCTATTGATGATAGATTTATTAATTACATTGGCGGTTGGGACTTTTGCGGGGGTGCTTTCTGGTATGTTTGGCATAGGTGGCGGATTAGTGATAGTGCCATCTTTGATTATAATATTTAGTATGCCACTTCAAACTGCAAGCGGAACATCTTTGGCGACAATGCTTTTGCCCGTGGGGCTTTTTGCAAGCATAAAATTTTATAAGGCTGGATTTTTGAGCATAAAGGCAGCGGCGCTTATTTCATTCGGAGTGTTGATAGGCGTCTTTTTCGGCGCTAAGCTGGCAACGAGCATACCTAACGAGATGCTAAAGCAAGCGTTTGGCTTTTTCTTGCTATATGTCAGTTGGGTTTTTATCGCCCCGTTGGAGTTGTTCAAGCTCAAAAAGCCACAAATATATAAGGAGAAGAATCTGCAAAGCACTTCAAATATTTTAATACTTTTGGGCTTGGGGATAATAGCGGGGCTGCTTTCTGGTATGTTTGGCATAGGCGGTGGACTTATCACCACTCCATTTTTAATGTCAGTTTTAAAATATGACCCTAAAAAGGCAATTGGGACATCGCTTGCATCTATGCTCTTGCCCGTAAGGTTGCCCG
>JAKIZN010000319.1 GCA_022708005.1 Bacteroidota bacterium
CGATACATTTGACAAAATCGTATATACTGATTTTAATAAGTGCATTGCAGCTATAGCTGTATGCGTATATTTATATGCTGATATGCCATTTGACTTTTTGCAATATATTGATAGGGTTACTGACGGTAAAAAGTAGCAGCCAAAATGCTTGGCACTTCCCTGTTCTATAAAACTTATTTTTATGAAATAACATAATTCATTAGCTAAAGAATTATTCGAGTTAAAAATAGATGTCCAACATATTCGAGGGGTAGGACATCTTAAAGCCAAATCTTTCCTTATGGATACGCAGTCAGTTAGAGTTCCTAATAAATTATTCATATTCAAAAAAAAGGGCGAACGTATCTGCTCGCCCTTTGCATTTCAGCATTTAAAATCGATTACGCTTTGAGCGGCGTATTCTTTACTATTTCAACGAGCAAGTTCCAGCATCTTTCTGTCGAAGGAATGTTGATTCTTTCGTCGGGCGAGTGGACGTCTTGCAATTCTGGACCAAATGAAAGCATATCTATGCCCGGGTATTTTTCCCCGATTAGCCCGCATTCAAGCCCAGCGTGGATAGCTTCAATTTTAGGCTCTCTGCCATACATTTTAATAAATATATCCTTTGCTTGATTTAAAATAGGCGAATTAACATTAGGCTCCCATGCAGGATAACCGTCGCCCGATTGAACAGCAGCGCCGCCAAGCTCTAAAGCCGAAACTACCATACCTTCAACGAATTTTTTCTCTGTTTCGACAGAACTTCTTTGAGAAGTTAGAACGTAAATTTCATTTTCGCGAGTTTCTATAATTGCAAAGTTAGTTGAAGTTTGAACTAAGCCCTTGATGTCTGGGCTCATTCTGATAACGCCATGTGGCATAGCATAGAATGAACTCATCAAACGTTTGGCAAACTCATTTTTCATAATTTTTGACGGAGCTTTTACTTCTTCTGCTGTAAGTATTAAATTAGGCTCTTTCGTCGCATATTCTTTTTGCATAGTTTCGTTGCATTTCGCCACCACATCTTTGAACTCTTGAACAGTTGCATTTGGCACTGCAACAACCGCAAAAGCTTCTCGTGGAATAGCATTATGTTTGTTGCCACTATTGAACGAGCTAAGATTAACGCCGTATTTTCTCAGCAAATTCCAGACTATCCTTGTAAGAAGTTTCGCCGCATTAGCTCTTCCATCATGTATTTCTATGCCGGAATGCCCGCCGCGCAGACCTTTTAGCGACATTTGAAAAGCAGTAGCATCGCTTGGAAAAGCATCGGCTTCATATTTGTATGTTCCCGAAGTATTTAGCCCGCCAGCGCATCCGATGGTAAATGCGCCGTCTTCTTCCGAATCAAGATTGATAAGTATTTCAGCATCTAAAAGATCTGTGCCAAGTTGAATTGCACCTGTCAGCCCAGTTTCTTCGTCTAAAGTGCCGAGCAATTCTATAGCTGGATGCTCAATGCCTTCAGTCGTCATTATAGCCATGCCCATAGCAATACCAATACCATTATCGGCGCCCAATGTTGTGCCTTTAGCCTTTATCCAATCGCCATCTACATAGATTTGTAGCGGATCGTTATCAAAGTCAAATTCTACATCGCTATTTTTTTCGCAAACCATATCAAGATGCCCTTGTATACAAATAGTTTTGCGATTTTCCATACCTGGGGTAGCTGGTTTTTTGACGACAACATTGCCGAGCTTGTCAGTTTTATATTCAAACCCCATTTTCTTTGCCCAATCAATCATGTAGGCAATGATTTTTTCTTCTTTTTTCGAAGGACGTGGCACTTTCGTTATTTCTTCAAAATAATTCCAAACAGCTTCTGGCTTTAAGCCGCTAAGTACGTTAGCCATTTTTCTTCTCCTTGTTTAATTCCAAAAAATATATAAAACCGTTGTTATGCAATTGAGTTAAAAAAACATTCAATCTATCATAAACAGGCTGAACTTTTTCGCCTAATTTTTCATCTATAGCGATTGCTATATCGGACACTTTCCTTTTGCCGTCGATCAATCGCCAAACCTCTGTGCCGATAACATCAAGGTTAGCCCTGATAAATTTGCTCTTCGATTTCGGCACAAATTTTTGCATTATACTGCCCTTAAACCGCGGAACCAATACGTCAATTAGCCCGTCGCTATTTACTTGATGGCTATATTTCGCAACTGGGGTCAGCTCGAGCAAATTTACATTTACGCTATTTTTTCGCATCAGCATTTTCTTGCTTTAAAATAAAGTATTTTACTTATATAAAATATACAAGTTATGAAATTTTATCTAAAGTTCAAAAAGATTTAGATATAATTTCAAAATAAATCAAATAAAAGTTGAACAGTAGCTCGATAGTT
>JAKIZN010000320.1 GCA_022708005.1 Bacteroidota bacterium
CCGCTACTTTTGCGTTACTAGGGCTATGCACAGAAGGTGGAGTAAGGTTAGCTCAAAGTACGGTTGCCGGAGGCATAGTAAGAGTATCGCCAAATCCAGCTAACGGGCAAGTTGTTATATCGTATTCGGCTATCGAACTTGGACAAACTAATATGGAGCTATATAATATTTTTGGCGAAAAAGTAGCAACTATATTCTCTAAAAATATTGATAAATCTGACACTTATGATATATTATTTGATACAAGAGAACTATCTTCTGGCACATATTTTATAAAGTACTCATCGCCAACGATAAACGGGACTGAACGACTTATAATTAAACGTTAGGCTTCGCTATTCTACGAAAGCGCTAAATCCAAATAATGCATTAAGAACTCTAACTGAATACGTATCCGTAAGGAAATGTTAGGTTTTAAGATGTCCTACCCCTTCGAGGTGTAGGACATCTGGGAAACAGCGAATAGACAATAGACAATAGGAATGTTTCTATTGAACTATTTGGGTTAAATATCGATAAAATTGTCGGGCAAGTTGATGATTTGTGAGCCAATTATTTCTGCGCTGCCCAATAGCGTTATTTTACTGATTTCTCCCGACTTATCTTCTATTTTCACCCATAGCGGAATGCCAGATGTAGGTATAAGTTCTGCAGTACCTTTGATTGCAATTTCAGAAAAATAGGCTAAAATTGTGGAAATAGCACCAGTGCCGCAAGCACCCGTTTCAGATTCAACCCCGCGCTCAAAAGTCCGCAATAAAATTTTGCCGTTCCACTCCAAGCAGAAATTAACATTTGTACCGCGTGGAGCAAAATCCTTGTGATGCCTGATTTTTTGTGCTAAATCTAAAATGTCGAATTTTTTAAACTCTTCCGGAGAATGCACATCGAGTTTTATTACAAAATGCTCTGTGCCAACTTCAACAAAAACCCCGTTGTATTTCTTATTATCGACTGTTACACTTTTTTCTATTACTTTGCTCGGTGGCGGGATAAATTGCGCTTCCGAGAGAAAATGCTACTTCGGGCTTATTGGCAAACCCAAAGCGTTGGGCATATCTTATAGCACACCTGCCACCATTGCCGCACATCATTCCAGATGAGCCATCAGGGTTGAAAAAGCGGACAGAGAAGTCAGCAACTCCATTTTCATCGGCAACATCTAAGCAAAGCAGCCCTTCGGTAACCACTCCATTGAATTGATTTGAATTGCAAAGCAGCACGGCTATTTTAGATAGCTCTTGCTCGTCCAATAGCAATTTTCTGAGGTCTATCACGGAAAATAAATTTCCGGCTCCCGACATATATGTTACTTCGATATTCATTTTTTTATATTGCAACTTGTAATAATTTGCGATGCAACATCGTGGATTAGCCCATTTGTAGCGAGTATTGTTCTATCGCCTAAATGATACGGCGATTTATCAAAGGCGCTAACTTTTCCACCTGCTTCTTCGACGAGCAGGACACCCGCAGCCACATCCCAAGGATTAAGGTCTGTCTCCCAAAATCCATCGAATCTGCCCGCCGCAACGTAAGCCAAATCAAGCGCAGCAGAGCCTAAACGCCTTACTGGTATTCCGCGCTGAATAATGCTAACAAATACTTCGGCGCAGTTCTCTGGATTTTCGCTCACATTATACGGAAAACCTGTAACAAGATACGCTCTCATCATATCGTCGCATTGGCTTATATTTATTTTTTGCTCATTCCAATAAGCGCCCTCACCGCGAACAGCCCAAAACATTTCATCAAGCATCGGCTGATAAATTACTCCGACGACTAATTCAGAATTTACTTCCGCCGCAATACTTACGCTGAATATCGGCACTTTATGTGCGTAATTTACAGTGCCATCGAGCGGGTCAATTATCCAACGAATTGCTCCGCCCGCATTAGATTTTCCGCTTTCTTCACATAGAAATGATGAATCTGGGAAAACGCTCGAAATATAGGACATAATAGCATTTTCAGCCTTTACGTCGTATTCAGTAACAAGGTCATTTATTGCGCTTTTCGAGTTGATTTTAATATTTTTGCCATAGCCTTCGCGAAGTACTTCGCCTGCTATGCGGGCTGCTTCTAACGCAGTTTCTTTTATTTTATTTAGCATATCTACCTTGAAATTATAAATTTACCTAAAATACTTGTTCCTTTGCTATCAATAAAAATCATATATTCGCCAGATGATAATGCAGAAATATCAATTTTTACTTCGCTGACGTTTAAGTCAGAATAGCTCAAGACCTCTTTTCCAGAAAACTCAAATATACGAATATTTTCTATAACTTCTGAATTATTAGCAATATTTAACTCATTGCTCGCTGGATTAG
>JAKIZN010000321.1 GCA_022708005.1 Bacteroidota bacterium
CCAGCGTTTTTTCTGCCGCATATATTCGCCGAACGTCGCACAGGGCTGAGTTGTAACTGTAGCATTGCTGTCTGTGAGATAATTTATTGCATAGCCAGCTTTATGGACTGCCTGTTCGAGTGCCAAATCTTCCGTTACGGAAAATCTGATGCCTTCATAGCCACCGATTGAATCATAAACTGATTTTCTTATGGATAAATTATTGCCATAGCAGCCGAGCGGCAAATTCCAGCCAACTCCAGCGGAAGCCATAGTATGCATATAAATCCATTCTATAGATTGAATTATGTCAAATATTCGGTCGCCGCTAATCAAGGTGAATGATGCTTGCAGCCCTAAATTATGCTCGCTATAGCTTTTGCTAATTGTTTTGATCCAATCCCGATGAACTACGCAATCTGCGTCGGTCATTAGCAATATTTCGCCTTTTGCTTCTTTTGCGGCAGAGTGCAGAGCGCCGGGCTTGCCTCGAAGATTTTTCTCGGTTCTTGCCCCAGTCAAGTTCACTATTTTGATATTTGGGCTGCCGTTTGCAATGCCTTGCATTATGCTGAGAGTTGCATCTTCGGAGCGGTCATTGACGGCGATTATTTCGTATTTATCTTTTGGATATTCGCTATCAAGCAGCGACATCAAACATTTTTCGATATTATTTTCTTCATTTCGAGCAGGCACTATTACGCTCACGAAAGGGGAGTGGTCGCTCTTGAACTTACTGTTTTTTTGGCGAATTAAATGCGCCCCATAAAACATAAAGAAAGTTCTTAAAAAATAAACGACAATTGCCGATATGATTATATAGACCATTTTTGCAAATTTACAAACGTATAAAATGTATTGAACGATACTGCTCGAAAAATTGTGTTTTTTAGCAGAAAAGTTGCCAAGTGAAAAAAAATATTTTTTTAAATTTGTAACTTTACGGGAGCATAACTGTCCTTTCAAATAGAGAAAAATTAAATTTTAGAAGGTAGGCAAAGTTAAATTATTACAAAATAAACATAATGAAAAAATGTAGCGACCGAAAATTTAAAAAAAGCGAAAAAAAAGCTGTTTTTTGAATTTTAATTGGGAAATATGTCTGTTTTTTGTTAAATTAGAATATTGGATAATAGTGTTTGCTATAATTTACTTGTATTAATTAAATGTGCGGTTTGAAAAATGCAAATTAAAAATTCGAAGATTTTGGTTTTAGGCGGATGGGGACTTGTTGGCTCTGCAATTTGCAGGAAGCTTATGGAACACGAGCCTGCCGAACTTACGATAACATCTCTTCATCAATGGGAAGCAGAAGACGCAGTCAATCAGTTGAGGAAAGAGTTTCCCAATAGTAATCCTAATATGTTTGTGCCAAAGTGGGGCAATATATTCAGCAGAATGGAATGGAAAGATCGCAATTGGGGCGAAGTTCTTGCTGATGCAGATACACGTGGCGAATTTATCAAAGACGTTTTTTACGATTTAGATGACAAAATTCTAAAAAGTTCGACTTTATACGATATAATAAATTCGACTAAGCCAGATTTGGTAGTGGATTGCGTCAATACGGCTACTGCTATTGCTTATTTGGACATATACAATACAACGATTAATGCAATCAAAAAAATGGATCGTGGCGAACTCGATAGATCGCTGATAGAACAAGTAATGACAAGCGCTTACGTGCCTCAGCTTATTCGCCATATACAGATATTATACCGTGCATTATCAGATGCAAAAACCACGATGTATTTCAAAGTAGGGACAAGTGGCACAGGCGGTATGGGAGTGAATATTCCTTATACGCATAGCGAAGAGCGTCCTTCGAGAGTTCTGCTGTCGAAGACGGCTGTTGCAGGCGCCCAAACGCTGCTGCTGTTTATTCTTGCACGCACTCCAGATGGTCCGATAGTAAAAGAGATAAAGCCAGCAGCAGCAATAGCTTGGAAGAAAATTGCTTATGGCGAGGTAAAGCGCCGTGGCAGAGCTATCCCGCTTGTTACTATGGAGTTTGATAATGCAAGACCTGCGGAGGGGAAGTTTGTCTTTGATGATAGCGAAGGAGTAGTTGATACCGGCGATACATATAAATCGGTATTTATCGATACTGGCGAGAATGGCATATTCTCAAAAGGTGAGTTTGAAGCGATAAGCGCACTCGGACAAATGGAAATAGTTACTCCTGAAGAAATAGCCGAATATTTAGTATATGAAGTGCGAGGTGGCAACTCTGGACGCGATATAATTCAAGGGCTTGATAGCTTTGTGCTAGGTCCGACATATCGCGGTGGAATGCTTCGGAATATAGCACTCGAAAAAATTAAAAAGCTCGAGAAAGAAAATCAAGTAGAT
>JAKIZN010000322.1 GCA_022708005.1 Bacteroidota bacterium
TTTAGAGCCGTCTATATGCGAGCGAAACTCTACTCCGTCGCTTGATATTTTCCTTAAATCTTGAAGCGAAAATACTTGGTATCCGCCGCTATCGGTCAAAATTGGTCTATCCCACTGCATAAACTTATGCAAGCCCTTGAAATGCTCGATAACGTCCATTCCCGGACGCAGATAAAGGTGGTAAGTATTGCCCAAAATGATTTTTGCATCGAGCTGGCGCAAGCAGTTTTGCTCCAATGCTTTGACGCTTGCTTGAGTGCCGACTGGCATAAATATCGGCGTGGGTATTTCGCCGTGGTCGGTTTTAATTAGCCCTAATCGTGCTTTTGTCTGGCTATCAGTTTTTATCAATTTAAAAAATGACATTATAAAAATCGCTATTGTCCGATAAATTTACAAAAATAACACTTTTAGAGCTATTTGGTGTAATATATTATTCCTCTCACAACTATTCATGAATTTCTCGTAATAATGCTTCTCGCTCGATTTCTAATTGCCGTATTTTTCGCTCGACGTTGTCTAACTCTTCGGGCATAGAATCTATTTCTATCCGCAATTTGCTCGCGGCTTCGTCAATCAAATCAATTGCTTTATCGGGCAAAAATCTATCAGTTATATAGCGTGCCGATAGCTCTGTAGCCGCGACTATCGCCGAATCGGTTATTCGCACCCCGTGATGCACTTCATATTTCTCCTTTAGCCCGCGCAAAATTGAAACCGTGCTTTCAATGTCTGGTTCATCAATAAATACTTTTTGGAATCGCCGCTCGAGCGCTGCATCTTTTTCGATATATTTTTGATATTCGTTGAGCGTGGTAGCTCCTATGCAATGGAGTTCGCCACGAGCAAGAGCTGGCTTTAATATATTCGCGGCGTCCATACTGCCTGAAGTGGCGCCTGCACCAATTAAAGTATGAAGCTCATCTATGAACATTATCACTTCGCCGTCGCTTTCGGTTACCTCTTTTATTACGGCTTTCAATCGCTCTTCAAATTGCCCGCGAAAGCTGGTGCCCGCTATCAGCGTTCCCATATCAAGAGCGACTATCTGTTTGGTTTTTAAGCTATCTGGAACGTCGCCCGAAACTACTCTCTGGGCTATTCCTTCGACAATTGCCGTTTTGCCGACGCCGGGGTCGCCTATCAAAACAGGATTATTCTTTGTCCTGCGAGATAGGACTTGCAGCACTCGGCGTATTTCGTCTTCGCGACCTATGACGGGGTCGAGTTTGCCTCTCTGTGCATCTTCGTTTAAGAGCCTGCCGTATCGTTTTAGCGCTTGGTATTTATCTTCTGGATTTTGGTCGGTTATTCGCTGATTGCCCCGAATATCCTTCAGAACTTTCAAAATACTTTCTTTATTAACTCCGAAGCCAGCCAATATTTTTGAAATCTCGCCTTTTTGTTCGCAAATTGCTATTAATATATGCTCAACTCCGACATATTCATCTTTTAGCTCGCCTGCCGTTTTGAATGCTATATCAAATACTTGATTAAGCTGCGGCGATATATATTGGCTGCCAGTGGAGGCGCCGCTTACTTTCGGATTTTTCTCAAGCAAATCATTTATTTTGACTTTCAAAAATGCACTATTTACTCCTAATTTAGCAAGTAAATCGGGTATAATTCCATTTGCATCTTGGGCTATTGCGGCGAATACATGTATTGGCTCAATCGCTTGATTGCCATAGCTTTCTGCTATTTCGCGAGCTGCTTGGACGGCTTCCTGTCCTTTCAATGTTAATTTCTGGAAATTCATAACTCACCTATGCTTTAATTGCTCCATTGATAGACGAATTTCGAGTGGCGAAATTGAAAATCAGCAGGGGAATAAGCCCAAAATAATGCGGAAAGAAAGATTATGCTTTACTTTAGGCAAGGAGGCATGCCTCCTTGTATGTCCGCTGATTCCCAGATGTCCTACACCTTCGAGGCGTAGGACATCTTAAAACCAAATTGTAACGAACCCGAATGGTTCAAATGTTTGTAGCAATGAAGTGGCAGCGATTTATACGACTCCGTAGGAGTCGCATTAGGTTATGCAATTTTATTTCCTACGTGTAGGACATCTTAAAACCTAACATTTCCTTATAAATAAACCATCATTTAGAATAACAACGCACCAAAGTTGCCTCCGCAATAGAAGCAATCTACAATTCTATTAAGGCAAATTCGACATTATTTATTTGTAATCATTGCCGGTTTTGATATGTTTAAGAGTTTTATTACAGAAAATCTTTTTAATAACACGGTGCTATCGAATGTTTTTTGGGGCAATAGGCTTGGCGACTACTTGATTTTCGTGCTGCTAT
>JAKIZN010000030.1 GCA_022708005.1 Bacteroidota bacterium
CCGCCATTATTGTCGCTATTAGCAGCCCTTCCACTCCATGCTGTGCCACTATACCATAAACTATGACTACAAAGGCGCCTGTTGGACCGCCAATTTGAACTTTGCTGCCTCCGAGAAATGATATGATGAAACCAGCAACTATTGCAGTAATAAGTCCTTTCTCTGGAGTTACTCCACTGGCGATGGCAAATGCTATTGCAAGTGGCAGAGCAACTATGCCAACTATCGCTCCTGCTATTAAATCGGCTACAAATTGCTCTCTATTATATGTTTTGATAGTTGTAAATAATTTAGGTATAAACACAGTCGCCTTTTCAAATTGTTGAACACTCCACATTGCAAAATTAGCAAATAATTTGCATATTGCAATTTTTAAAATAAACCCAAATATTTTATCTCAAATAATGTAATGGGAATATTGCACTTTGGGCAATGGGAAAGTTCCTATTGAATTATCCGCGTTAATAAAACTTTTAGTAACTTTTGGGATTTTCAATAAAATATGCTATTTTTGAAGTTGGATGATTTTAAAGTATTGAGATTATATGAAAAAATACATGTTGCTATCTGCCATTGCTTTCTTCGCATTGTCTAATTTTGCTTTAAGCCAATTATCGCAAGGGGAAACTATGGATAAGGTAATTGCCGTAGTCGGCAATGAAGTAATTTTGCAAAGCGACATTTTAGGGCAGATGGCTCTGATGGCTCAGCAAAATCCATCTATCGACCCCAAAGACCCAGTGGTTTATCAGCAGTTGCTTGATGCGATAATCAACGAAAAACTGTTGATTACCAAAGCTATAGAGGATTCCGTTGTAGTTACCGACGACCAAATAGAAGCAAGGTGGCAGTCTTTTTTGCAAACTCTTATGCAGCAATTTGGCTCCGAAGATAGAATAGAGCAAGTATATAAAAAGTCTATAAGCCGAATTAAGTTTGAAATCCGCGATGATATTCGCAATAAATTGCTGTCTTCTAATTTAGTGCAGCAACTTATTATGGATGTGGAAATTACGCCTAAGGAAGTAGAAGAATTTTATAAAAAGCATGCCGATTCTATACCAATAGTGCCAGAAACCGTTGAAATTAGCCATATAACAAAATATGTAAAAGCAAATTTAGACGAGAAAAAGCGAATATATGATTTAGCGAGAGCAGTGCGGGATTCTATTCTGAGAGGTGGCAAATTTGAAGATTTCGCAGCAAGATATAGCGACGATGCTGGAACTGCATCATCTGGCGGCGAACTTGGCTGGATAAACAAAGGGAAGTTTTTCCCCGAATTTGAAAACGTCGCATTTTCTTTGCAAATTGACGAGGTGTCCTTGCCAGTAGAAACTCCGTTTGGCTACCACCTAATTCAAGTTTTAGACAAAAGGAAGGAAACCATTAACACTCGGCATATTTTATTCAAAGTCGCTTCTACAAACGCCGATAAAGATAAAGCGATAGCGTTCCTTGACTCGCTGCGAGAAGTATCGCAAAAGTATAACAACTTTGCAGAGTTAGCCAAAGTTTATTCAGACGATAAAGATTCTAAGGGATTTGGTGGGTTGCTTGGCAGAATGCCGATAGGCGAAATGCCGTCAAATTTTAGAGTTCAAGTGGAAAGTTTAAAAGACAACGAAGTTTCAAGCCCACAGCCGTATAACGTAGATGCGACCAAGCCAGCTTATCATATTATATGGAGAAAAAGGACTATCCCGAGCCACAGAGCTAATCTAAGCGAAGATTTTGATTATTTGAGCGATATGGCGCTTGATATGAAAAAGATGGAAATTTATAATAATTTTATAGAAAAGCTTAGAAAAGAGCTTTATTGGGAAGTGAAAAAGTAAATTAACTAATAAATTATTGAGAGAGAGATGGTCGAACTTAATAGTAAGAAATTGCTTGTTGTCGATGATTCGCTGATAGCGAGGATGGCAATAACAAAAATGCTGAGCGGGAAAGTAGCATCGATAACTGAAGCAACAAACGGTTCGCACGCAATTGAAATTCTCAGAAAAGAGAGCTTTGATTGTATTTTAATAGACTACCTGATGCCGGGAATTGACGGGCTAACCACAGTGAAAATAATTCGCGGGATGGAAGTAACTACTCCGATAATCGTTATTTCTGCCAACCAGCAAGAAGCAGTTATGTCTAAATTTGATGAATTGGACGTTGCCGCTATTTTAAGAAAACATGTTAATCCGGATGATCTGTTGGCAGCTCTAAATAAGGCTTTAGACAAAGTGGAGGGAAGTTGATGCCGGCAATTCTATCTGATTTACAGCAAGAAGTGCTCAAAGAATTAATGAATATAGGCGCTAACGAAAGCGCTAATATTCTGAGCAATATGCTAAATGTGCAAATTGACCTCGATGTGCCTAACATAAAAGTTATTCACCCAAAAGATCTTCTTGGCGAACTTGCCGCTCTCGGCTCGCAAGAACTTACAGCTGTCAATATGGGCTTTAGGAGCAGCCTATCGGGGACATCGCAGCTTGTTTTCACTCAAGAAAGTGCCAATAAACTTGTGCAAATGTTTGCTCAAGAAGTGCTTCAAGTCGATGAATTTGACGAAATTAAATCAGGGGCACTGGTAGAAATTGGCAATATCATCTTAAACGCTGTACTTGCTACTTTCAGCAATACTTTTAAGAATGAATTAGAGTTCTTTGTGCCAGAATACTTTGAGAACTATAAAAAAGAATTTTATGAAAAAATCGTCGATTACATTGATGATGTTGTATTAGTTGGTAATACTGTTTTTACCATTAAAGAACTTCAAGTAGCAGGCGATATAATCATTTATTTAAATGTAACGTCTCTCGATTATTTTAAAGAGTTGATTGACAATTACATAAAAACAATTATTTAGGCTCGGGCAATGACGAAATATGTAGATATCCAAAGTGATCCGTATCTGTCTTACGATTATGTGCCAATAGGCGTTTGCATAGTCGATAAATCATATCAAATAAAATGCTGGAATAGAAGCCTTGAAGGCTGGACATGCATGAATCGCGAAGACACCATTGGCAAAAATCTGCTACATCTTTTTCCGCACTTGAAATTGCCTAAATTCAAAACGCGATTTGACCTAATGTTTCAGGGCAGACCGCCTATGGTTTTCTCTGCATTGCTGAACCATCATATATTCCCGACTATTAGCGCCAATGGCGACAAGCAAGCTCAGTCAGCAACTCTTACGTCCATCCCAAGCGATGTGCGAGGCGAATACGATATGCTGATAGCTATCGAAAATGTTAGCGTGCTTTTTAGTAAAGTGAAAAACTACCGCGAAGCTAAGAACCAAGCTACGGAAGAGCTACAAAAAAGAATAGAAATGGAAGCGACAGTGCAGCAATACGCGGCAAGTTTGGAAAAACTTAATGCCACCAAAGATAAATTCTTTTCGATTATCGCCCATGACCTTATCAACCCTATATATGCTCAGCATAAGCTCATTAGCTTGTTTGCAGAAAATCTTGATGAGTTTGATATTAACGACGCTCGCGAAATGTTGCAACAGCTACATTTCTCTTCCGGGCAAACTTATAAATTGCTCGATAATTTGCTAACGTGGTCTCGCTCGCAGTTAAACAAAAGCGAGTGCAACATAGAAATTTGCAATGTGCGAGATATTGCGGCTCGTGCCGTGTCTGACGTTAGCGCCAACGCAACATTAAAGAAAATATCTATTAGCATTGAGTTGGATAGCGAACTGCAAGCGGCTTGCGATGCTAATATGCTTAATACTGTTTTGAGGAACTTGCTATCCAACGCTATAAAATTTACAAACTACGGCGGCAAGATAAGCATTAGTGGTGATGATACTGCAGATGAGGCAAAAATCATAGTAGAAGATAATGGCGTTGGTATGTCTAAAGATGTAGCGGATAAATTATTTAAGCTCGGCGAATCAAGTTCGATGCTCGGGACAAATAATGAGCACGGCACAGGGCTTGGACTAATTATTTGCAAGGAATTTATCGATAAAATGAATGGCAAGATAACAGTAGAAAGTACGCTTGGAGTTGGTTCGAAATTTATAATATCGCTGCCTAAATCTATTTACGAATCGCAAACTGCTTGAAGAAGATTTCAATAGGCATCGCGACTGCTCTGCTATATTTCGTTAGCCCAAAATATTAGTTTTATTATATCTATTAATTTTGCTATTTTTGCTGTTGTTATAATTAAGCAGGCAATACCATTATGATTAAAGTCGTCGCACATCCTATAATTGAGCATAACTTATCGATATTGAGAGACAAGCTATCAAGCAATGCTGAATTTAGAAGCTCCACGCATACCATCGCCCATTTCCTTGCAGCTAAAGCATTTGAAACATTGGATTTGCGTCCCAAACAAGTGGAAACGCCTTTTGAGCAAATAGACGGCGCAGAAATATCAACCGATGTCGTGTTAGTGCCTGTGCTCAGAGCTGGCTTGGGATTGCTTGAAGCATTCAGAGCGCTATTGCCCGCGGCGAAAATATCGTTTATTGGACTATCGCGAGACGAAAAAGATTTTTCGATTAGCGAATATTTTTTCTCGTTGCCGAAATTTTCGAGCCAAACAAAATTTATCATACTCGAAGTAATGATAGCAACAGGCGGTTCGGTATGTTCGGCTCTGTCGCGACTTCAATTTGAAGAAGCCGCGAATTTTACAGTTTGCTCAATCATATCAGCACCCGAAGGGATCGAGCGGATATTGTCCGAGCATCCGAATGTAGAAATTATTACAGCTTCGTTGGATAGAGAGCTAAATAGCAAAAAGTATATATTGCCCGGTCTCGGCGACGCAGGCGATAGATGGTGCGGCGTGTAATTGCACGGCTGGCAGAGTCCGCTCTCTGCCTATCCGCTATAAAATTCGCTTTACATGATTCCTGATTGCTATAGAAGTGGCGCCTATGCTGCCGCTTGCGTCTATGACTATGATGCGTCGAGGCTCTGCTTCGGCAATTTTTGCAAATCCTTCGATTACTCGCTCAAAGAAGTCATTCCCTGATTGCTCTATTCTATCGTGCTGGCGATATTTTGCCCTTTGCCTCGACTCGTCTAAATCTAATTTTAAATAAAAAGTCAAGGTCGGCACTAATCCACCAGTAGCCGTCATATTGCATGACTTTACCTCTTCGAGTGGAATGCCGCGTCCATATCCTTGGTACGCCATAGTTGAGTCATAAAATCTATCGCATAAAACTATACTGCCTTCTTCTATAGCTGGCTTTATCAAGGTTTCCACCAAATGCGCCCGCGCTGATTCGAATAGCAACAGCTCAGCTCGCGGCGAAATATTTTCTTCTGAATATAGCAACAGCTCCCGAATATTTTCAGAAAATACTGTGCCTCCGGGCTCTCTAATTGCTATAACTTTGCGACCCCTTTCTTCAAGATATTCTTTGAGCAAACGGAGTTGCGTAGTTTTTCCGCTGCCATCAATTCCTTCAAATGTTATCAGC
This sequence comes from Bacteroidota bacterium, assembly GCA_022708005.1. Lineage (GTDB taxonomy): Bacteria > Bacteroidota > Ignavibacteria > Kapaibacteriales > UBA2268 > JAKIZN01. Next base: position 5,462 of record JAKIZN010000030.1, read on the forward strand.
ATTGTATCCTCTTAATCTTTTTTCAAACTGTTGCTTACCTTCGATAATGACGACTATCTCACCTTTTAAGTTGTTTTTTGCAATATAATCTTTCACTTCGATGGCAGTTCCCCTAATAAACTCTTCATATATTTTAGTGATTTCCCTCGCGACGCAAATTTGCCTTTCTGCTCCGCAAGTTGCAATTAATTCATCTACGAATTTCGCAATTCTATGCGGCGACTCATACACGACTATACTCATATCTATTTGCGATATCCTTTCCAAAAAGGTCTTCCTGCCTTTCTTTTGTGGCGGAAATCCTAAAAAGCAAAACTCATCAGTTGCCAAGCCACTTGCAGATAATGCTGGCACAAAGGCGGTGGCGCCCGGCAATGGAATTATCTCGACGTTGGACTGTATTGCAGATTGGACAAGCCTCCAGCCCGGGTCAGAAATAATCGGCGAACCCGCATCAGAAACAAGTGCCACAGACTGCCCATTGAGTATTTTTGAAATAAGGTAGTCCGACTTCACTTTTTCATTATGGTCATGATAGCTCTCTACCGATTTAGCTTTTATGCCCAATAGCTTCAGCAGTTGCCCCGTTGTCCGTGTGTCTTCGCATGCTACTATATCCACTTCGGCAAGAGTTCGCAGCGCTCTCAAGGTAATATCTTCAAGGTTGCCTATTGGCGTTGGCACAAGATATAGAGCCGATTTGATAGCTTCTTTACTCATTTTTTTCTCAGCTCTTTGAAAAAATCTTTAATTATTGCCGACGCTTCAGACTGCAATACGCCGCTTGATACTTCAATACGGTGATTTAGCCTGCTATCTTGCGGGATATTATATAAACTCACTGCTGCACCTGTCTTTGTATCGTTAGCGGCAAAAACAATCCTTTTGAGCCGTGCTAAAACGGCTGCACCGCAGCACATTGAGCAAGGTTCGAGCGTTACATATAGAGTGGCGTCGAGCAAATGCTTATAGCCATTTTTTTTAACAGCTTTTTTGATTGCTAAAATTTCTGCGTGGGCTAATGGATCGCAACGCCTTTCCACTTCGTTGCGGGCGCGGGCAATTATCTTGCCATCAAGCACAACGACAGCACCAATTGGCACATCGCCCCAAGCAATAGCTTTGCGAGCCTCTTTAATTGCTTGATTCATATAATATTCATCATTTTTAACTTGCAATCGCCACCCAAAACTATAAAGATAAGACAAAGGTTTTCAACAGTAAAAATACATTTGAGCTATAATATTCTTTCCAAGTCCGCTTCGCTATCGAGCAAAACTAACCTTGCTTTGCTGCCTTCGTTTGGTCCTACAATGCCCGCATCTTCGAGTTCGTCTATTATTCTGCCAGCTCTTGCATAGCCAACCTTGAGCCTGCGCTGCACCAGCGATACCGACGCTTGCTGGTGCTGAATCACAAGCCGCGCCGCATCTTCAAAAAGCGGGTCTCTATCTTCAGCCGCGATGCTATTGCAGCTATCTTTTTCATCATTTATGCTTGGCAGCAAATACGGCTTGCTATAGCCATCTTGCTTGCCAATAAAATTACACACATTATCAACTTCATCAGTCGAAATAAATGCGTTTTGGATTCGCGTAGGCTTCGGCGAACCGCTTGGCAAAAACAGCATATCGCCATTGCCGAGCAATTGCTCCGCTCCAGACGCATCTAAAATAGTGCGAGAATCAATTTTCGATGCCACAAGATAGGCAATCCTTGCGGGGAAATTAGCTTTGATTATACCAGTTATCACATCAACCGACGGTCGCTGAGTGGCTATTATCAAGTGAATACCAATAGCGCGAGCCATCTGAGCAAGCCTAATTATCGGCTCTTCGACTTCCTTCGATGCGGTCAGCATAAGGTCAGCAAGCTCATCGATTACGACAACTATATAAGGCATCTGGCGATGGTCGAAATCCTTAACGTTTTTATAAGCGCCCTGCTTAACTTTGTTGTTATAATCAAAAATATTTCTTTGACCTACTTTCGCAAGAATATTGTATCGATTTTCCATTTCGAGCACCACAGATTTCAGTATCGAAACGGCATCTTGCGGATTTGTGATAATTGCATCATCAATATCGGGCGACATTGCCATATAATGATAGCGAAGCCGCGAATATTGCTGTAATTCTACTTTCTTCGGGTCAATAATCACAAATTTAAGCTCGCTCGGGGACATTTTAAATAGCAGCGAATTGATGATTGTATTTATCCCCACAGATTTACCCGAACCAGTTGAGCCAGCAATGAGCAAGTGCGGTGCTTTAGTCAAATCAGTTATAACAACTTCGCCCGATATAGTTTTCCCGAGTGCCAAAGGCAATATCGCCCGCGATTCATAAAATTTCGCCGTATTTACGACATGGCTGAACCTTACAACTGATGGGTGCATATTAGGAATTTCAACGCCAATAGTGCCTTTGCCGGGAATCGGAGCGATTATTCTAATGCCTTTTGCTTTGAGCGCCATCGCTAAATCGTCGGACAAGCTCTCTATCCTGCTTATTTTAATGCCAGCCGCGGGCACAAATTCATATTGCGTTACGACAGGTCCCGGGGTTACAGTTAAGTCTTCAATAAGTATTTTGAACGTCTCGAGTTTCTCTTGTAGGATCCTCGCATTCATTTTGAGTTCATCGTCAGTTACTCTACTCTCCTCTGCTCTCGTGTCTAATAAGTCTAAAGTGGGCGGATAGTAAGTTATCTGCTCATCATGAATCTCAACGCCAAGCGGAGTGTTCAAACTCAACTCTTGCTCTGGCTCACTTTCTTCGAGATGAACAACTAACGGCGCCCTGCCGCTACGCGGCACAGACGGAATTTCCACAGCCACAGGCTTTGGTGGCATAATAGGCTTTTCTATGCCTTTGTCCGTAATTTCATCTTTTTTAATAAGCAGAGCATCATCTATTTCTGGCATTATATCTTTGTCTTCGACCTTAAAATACTCCTTGCTTGCAGGCTCGCTTTGAGTGCTAACTTTCTCCAAGTCTTCATCTTCTTGGCTTGCAATTTTCCCCGCAGGCTCTGATTTTTCCAACTCTGATACAACTCCAATTACAACTGATTCTTCTTCTTTGCTATCTAAATTTCTTAATCCCAATGGAGCTGCTGCAGGCTCATAAGCAACGCTATCCGCCTTGGCGCTCGGTGATTCTTGCGGCTTGCTTTCGCTGGCTGCCACTTGTGGGGTGGCAACGCTTTCGGAGTGGAATTTAGGTTGCAATATCCTAATAGGCTTGCTTGATGAAGTTTTGACCACATGAAAATCTGTAGCTTTGGCAACTGTAGCTTCTTCTTTCGGTGCTGGTGGCTCGGCTGGAGCGTCTTCGCTTGCAGTTGCCTCTGGCTCGCTGGCTGGAGTATCCGTCAGCAATTCCTTATTTATCTCTTTGAAATCTTTGGCTTTTACAAATAAAAATTTAAAAAGAGCAACGGACTTATCTTTCACTAACACTGCAATTTTACGGGAAGTGGTAATTATTGGACTCCATTTTATATTAGTTCCAAAAATCAGCACGACAACCATCAGCACTAAAAATATAAGAAATGCACCGATTGAGCCAATCAACTTAGCAAAAATTGTAGCAGTAAACATTCCAACTGCTCCAGTCCACTCTTTAGGTATATCCGATAAACTCGTAAAATTACGTAGCGAGCCAATAAACGAGCATAGCAGTATGCTGAACAATAAATATATAATCGTGCTTCTAATTAGCTTTTCCGAAAGTTCATTTTCTTTGAATATGTTGAGTCCCCACACAAACAGAAAAATCGGGAAAAATATAATTAAATAGCCAACAGTCCAATTTATCAAAATATTGCTTATTACAGCACCCAAAAGCCCAAGCCAATTATATGTTGTGTCGGCTTTTATTCGTATCATCGAATCCGACGAGAAAATTGACGACAGCTCGGACAGCGTAATTTTTGTATTTAGCTCATCTTTTGCAGTATAAGAAATTAGCGATAAAAACAGCAGAACGGCGAACAGCATCAGCAACACAGAGAAAATTTTAGCATATAAATTACGGTTAATAGGCTTGCTCTCGACTTTGCCTTGCTCAATTTTGCCTTGCTCGACTTTCTGCTCGCTATCAGGCTTTTGCGTCTTCTTGCTTTGCGCTTTATTACTACGTCGTCGGTATTTTTAGACATTTGGCAGCCCCCATTAATTAGATATTTTTATGCTGTTGCCAACGAGAGTTGGCACTACCGGATACGCATCAACCGTCAGCGATAGCTCTATATCTCTACTGAAGCCAATTTGAGCGAGAAACGTCGCATGCTCGGTGCTTTTGATAAATTCCACAAAATTATCCGAATAGCAATTATAGATATCTCTTGCAATTTTTGCTGGATCGGTAATTTTATCGGCTATATCAGAAAGTTTGCTAACAAACGCACCCGCGGCTATGGTATCTTCGTAAGATAGCTTGCCTTCGCTACCCGATGCGAGAATCACGATGGAATCTATAGTTTCATCTTCCTTAACTTTGCTTTCAACAAATTCAACAACGGCAGACATATTGACAAATCCGCCCACAATTCTATGCCGCGCCTCCTTTGCTTGCTGGAACACTGCGGTGCCATTAGTTGTAGTAAGTATCACGATTTTACCTTCCACAGCTTCGCGTGAATATTCGTAAGGCGAGTTGCCTGCATTAAATCCAGATGGTTTGACTCCGCCACGCTCACCGCCCAAGAAAGCAGCGCCTCGACTTAATGTATTATATAGCTTGACTGCCTTTTCGGTGGTGTCGGTAGCTATGAGTTCTTTTGCACCATTGCTTAGCGATACTGCGACTGTGGTGCCAGCTCGCAGAATATCTATCATAATCACGATAGCATCGGAAAAGTCCTTTTCGCTATCAAAGGAAGTTGGCAGCAAATAAGCGTCAATATTCATATTCAAATTTGAAATTTAAAAAACATAAATTTACACATTTTTTGTGAAATAAACTAAATTGAATGGCGAGAAAACTGTAACAAGCTATTTGTGGGGGATATTGATGTTTTTTTTAAGATGTCCTACACCTCCAAAGTGTTGGACATCTATTTTTAAAAAATTGATTTTTAACCCTTATGAGATAGCTCCTTTGGGTGGGGTCGGCGGTGATTTTATAATTAATCCAAATAATTATCTATTGCATTATTTGGGTTAAAAAGTTACTTGAAATCGAGAAAAAGTATCTAATTTAGAGTAAAGTTCTAACTTTTCATTTTGAACTTATCAAAAAAAATGATAATTTTACATTTAACTCTTATCAAACCAAAAGAGGTAACTATGAAAAAGTATTTATTGTTTATTCTGGTGTTTGTTTTAACATTTGTTTTTTCAGTGTATGAATCATCAAGTCAGTTAGAATTTCTCAAGCAAAAAGCAAAGGAAAAGCTAGAGAAAAAGATTGAGGAAGCAATTGAAGGAGAAGACGAACAAAGCGACGAAAAGGTAGATGATGAAAGAGA
>JAKIZN010000323.1 GCA_022708005.1 Bacteroidota bacterium
AAAGCCCGAGCCATCGTTTATATTCCACATTCTTTGGATAGTTCCTTTTCCAAAAGAATTAGTGCCAACAACTATTCCTCTATCTAAATCTTGCATAGCCCCCGCAAAAATTTCCGATGCAGACGCAGATTGCTCATCAATCAGAACGACAATCGGCAAATCGCAGAACTTGCCCTTGCGGGTAGTCTTAAATGTTCTTGAATACTCTGGATTTCTCGATTCTGTGTAAGTCAATACTTTTCCTTCGGGCAAAAACTCTTCTAATAGCTTGGTAACTTGCTCAAGATAGCCGCCGGGATTGCCGCGAAGGTCTAAAATGATAGAATTAGCGCCTCGGCTTATTAACTTGCTTATCGCCGAAACTATTTCTTCTTCGATATTTTCCGTAAAGCGGGCGGAATATATGCAGCCAACTTTGGTATTGGGGACGATGAAAGCAGTGTTCACGCCGGAGGTATGGACAGCCGAGCGTTTCAGCAATATGTTTTTCAGTTCGCCGCTTGCGTATGATTTGACAATTAGATTGACGCTTGTCCCGGGAGTGCCATTGAGCATAGCAGTAATGTCGCTACTTTGCATCGATTTCAAAGGCTTATCATCGATGAAAAGTATAATATCGCCACGCTTGATTGCCGCGGAATCCGCAGGCGAATTTTTTGCAACAGAGCCAACGACAGCCGAATCATTGACAACTATTACCTGTAAGCCAACTCCTTCGATGGTGCCAGTATTTTTCTCCTGAATTTCTTTGAGCTGCTTCGCAGAAAAATAATCACTTTGCGAATCCATAGATTTTAGCATAGATTTGAACGCCGCTTCGGAAATTTTATCAATATCAAGGCTGTCCAAGTGGTTCTTTGCAGATGTTTCAAGAATATATCTGAATTTTTTTGTGTTATAATCTATTCTGCTGTTTATGTCCTGCGGTGGCGGCTCTTGTGCCATAGCGCTTGCGGAAAGAATTAAAATCAAAAAAAGCGTTTTCATAAGCCAAATTAATTAATGAATATTCAGATAGATGACGAATTAATTAAAAATGAATTTGAGTGATCGTGAAAGTAGAGCAAAAAAATGTAAAGTAATGATTTAGCATATTATAAAGATAGAAAATAGCTAATATATTTATATAATAAGATGTTATGAATATAACTTAAAGGATTATATCGTAGAATTAGCAGTTTGCTATTTAGCTAAAATAATATCATTTGCTGCTAATCCGTCTTTATACGCAATACTTGATATTAATATATTTTTAAACATTTTCAAAGGTTTATCATGAATAATCATACAGCGGACTTAGTTGTCATTGGCGCTGGACCGGGCGGCTATGTTGCTGCTATTCGTGCCTCTCAATTAGGCTTAAAAACAATTTGTGTCGAAATGGAACATTTAGGCGGAATTTGCTTGAATTGGGGCTGTATCCCGACCAAAGCATTGCTTAAAAATGCTGAATATATGAACTTTTTGAACCATTCCAAAGATTTTGGATTTTCCATAGGCAGCGTTGATGTTGATTTTCATCAAGTAATAAAACGCAGCCGCGACGTTTCTTCTAAAATGTCGAACGGCATCGGATTCTTATTCAAAAAATACAAAGTAGAGCAAGTAAAAGGCAATGCTTCGCTAAAATCTGCTAACGAAATAGAAGTGAAAGATAGCCAAGGCAATGTAACAGATGTCATCACAACCAAAAATGTAATCATAGCGACGGGAGCTCGCCCAAGAATGTTTCCCGATATTGAAGTTGATAGAAAAAATATTATTACTTGCAAAGAGGCTCTGATATTGCAGAAGCCACCGAAATCGATGGTTATTATGGGTGCAGGCGCTATTGGCGTGGAGTTTGCGTATTTCTACAACGCATTTGGCACAGAGGTAACAATAATAGAAATGATGGATAGAATTTTGCCAGTCGAAGACGAGGACGTATCCAAAGAACTTGAAAGAAACTACAGAAAGGAAAAAATCAAAATATTAACGGGCACAAGAGTTTTATCCGCAAAGGCAGTTGATGGCGGGGTAGAAGTAAAAATACAGAAAAAAGACGGCAGCGAAGATACGCTCAAAGCCGAAATAGCTTTGAACGCTATCGGAGTTCAGGCTAATATAGAAAATATCGGACTCGAAAAAGTTGGAGTAGCTATAGAAAGAGGCAGTATCAAGGTTGATAAATTTTTAAGAACTAACGTCGAAGGCGTTTATGCTATTGGCGATGTGGCAGGCGCTCCGTGGCTGGCGCACAAAGCCTCCGCAGAAGGAGTAGTTGTGGCTGAGTTTATCGCAGGGCACCCAACCGACGGCGTGGA